>JAHJMN010000057.1 GCA_018821305.1 Myxococcota bacterium | reverse complement strand
TGCCACAAAAACACTCACCTTCAAAGTAAACGCCCTGCTCCTGACCCCTGTTTTCCTGAATTCCTGTCTGCCTGTAATTATTATGCAAGATTGTATTTATTGACTAATTCACTCGGAAGTTCACTAACCGATCAGCATTGCTTCTAGACTGCTTTCGAAGTAATACGATTGTGAGTTATTATAAAGAAAATCTTCAGGAATGAGCCCCCTGTTTTCCTGGTTCTGATCCTGATTTCCTGTTTCCCTGAAATTTTTTAACAGGGACTCATATAGTCAGGAAACAGGGGCAGGATCAGGTCGTAACCATTTAACATCAAACTAAAATTACAAAAATAGAATAAAATATTCAAATTTTATATTTCGATCGGACAGAAATATTACTTCAGTGAGTTGAGGGCGGCTTCGTAGTTTGGTTCGTCGGCGATTTCACCCACCTGCTGGGAGTAAATTACCTGATTATCACCATCTAAAACAATGACAACTCGTGATGCAAGGCCCGCAAGGGGGCCGTCAATAATTTGAAGATTGTAATCTTTTTCAAATGTTGAACGGAAAGTGGAAAGTGTTTTTGCGTTTGTAATGCCTTCTGCACCACAAAAACGCTGCTGTGCGAAGGGAAGATCTCTTGAAATATTCAGAACTACGGTGTTTGCGAGGGCTGCGGCATTTTCATTGAACTTGCGCACGCTCATGGCGCAGGTAGGTGTGTCGAGGCTCGGGAAAATATTCAGAACCTTGCGTGCATTGCCGAATGATTCGAGGGAAACTTCCTCTAAATTGGCACTGTCCACCAGTTTGAAGTCTACAGCTTTACTGCCCGCCGCAGGAATCTGACCGTTTGTGTTTATTTCGTTACCCATTAAAGTTATTTTGGACATTGTGGTACTCCTTATCTGTAATACGAATTAAGTAATAGCAGGTGTTAAAGTATTTGTAAATAGTAATTATGCCAATTCCGAAATAAAATTTTTTTTCTTCCATAACAGTTGAGATTTCAAGCAAATATACATTAAAATACTATTACCCAACCATCTCAAAGTCCGGAAATCCGGTATGGAGTTACATGCGAAAAGTCTACTTGATTCTTATTTCGACAATGATCCTCGCTTCCTGTGGCGGAAAGAAAAAACCTGAAAAAGGAGCAGAAAGTGAAATAAAATCATCGGTAACTATAAAGGACGGTAATGCGTTTTATAAAGAGAAGATCCTTCTTTCAGGGGTTAAAAAGACTTTTCTTACCCGGAACATTTATTTAAACAATTTAAACATGCTCGCGCGTCAGCGTGTTTCTGATGTGAGTCTCACAGACTCAAAAGGCACAAAACTACGTTTTCGCATCCGAAATTATAATGAATGGGCTAATATAGACATTCTGGAACTTCCCTCAGACAATATAATTAATCTCTCTTTTACAGTGGTGGGCGGGGCTCCACTATCTGCTTCTCTCATGCACCGCATTACGGGCATTGCCTGGAATCTCCCAGTTAAAAATCTCGATTTTGAAATGATTTTTCCATTCAGCATAAAAGGAACAAAATTTAAATTCAGAAATAATTTTAGTGATATTGATAAACCCGATTATAAAGTAAAAGACAATATTCTTACTTTCAACATTAAAAATCTTAAAAAAGGTTCCACTGTTGATATGACAGGAACCCTTGAAAACTGGTCCAGTAGTCAAAAATACAAAAAAGGTGTTTCCGAAATTGTTAAACAAAACCTCATTGCCCTGATTTTCATCGGTATTTTTCTTATTTTCAGCATATCTGCTTTTTTTCTTTCTCCCCTTGCTGCTGTTAAGCTTACGGTGGTCATGAACAGTCTTATAACTGTGATGCTGGTAATTATTCTGTTTCCGTCCGTGAGATACTGGTATTTTGAAAGTATTGCCCGGGGAGGTGACTTCTCCAATACTTTCTCGGAAATCTTCATGTCCATGTCCTTCATGTCCATTTTCCTGTTTATTCTTTTCAAAGTAAATCAAGGACTTTTAGCTTTCAAGAAAAGTGCCTGGTACATGCAGATTGGACTTGGAGCTTTTCTTTTTATCGTAACACCCATGCCTCACACATCTACTATTCTCCTGCCGGTTTTGGGTTTTGGTCAACTGATTTACTGGCTCCGGAAAGACATCGCTTTCCAGTTTGGTATCGGTTTGTACAGCGTTTCTGAATACGTCCAGAATGAAGGGGAAGTTACTTTTGACAATGCTGCAAAGAAATTCAAGTTGAGTTCGGAGCAGTTTACGAAACTTCTCGAACACACGCGAAATCTTCCGATTGTTACGGATTACTCGCACAAACTTCTCATGTCTCCGGAAAATGCCGCCCTGAAAGAAAACCTCCGTTGCTGTCCGTACTGCAGTGGTGCTTCAATGATGTTAACGGGAGCCGCAAAAGCTGAATGCGAGTATTGTGGCCGCGAGTTTGTCGCACCAACGAATATGAAGAAAAATGAGGCGACCGTTAAAAAAGGTAAAAATGACAAAGATAACAAAACATCTGAAGAAGTTACGACAACCGGGAAGGAAAAACCGGTTCCGGTAATTGTTGATGCCGTCGCAGAGTTTTTCCGGTCTTTTGCTTTCGCTGCAGGAGGTTTCGGTGTTCTTATCGGTTTTGTATTTTTCGTTATGGGTGTTTTTGATGGGGATGGAATGGTTTCAGCAATTGCCGTTGCACTGTTTGGCGCTGCGGTACTTATGATTCCCGCATATCTGATTTATGCTCTGTCTGAAGGTCTGCGCAAGGGTAAATATTATTGGGAAATGCGAATTTTTCTGATAATTACTGCACCCCTTGTGATTCCCCTCATCGCCTTTTTCCGCACGGGAACCAACCGGATCAAACTTCATTTTGGGCAAATATCTCCACAGGAATTTGAAAAGGAAGTTGAAACAAAAGGCGAAATGAGTCTTTCGGAGGTTGCAAGTTGGCTGGATGCTTCTGAAGAAGAAGCAAGCGATACCGTGGCCTATCTCGCGGGCAACAATATAATTGACGCCGTTTACGACCGTCGTAAAAACCGTCTTGTTCATCGAAAGCTTTACCGCAGCATTTGCACCGCTACAGAGTGCCCAATGTGTGGCGGCATTTTCGGGGTAATCGACGGGAAAACCACCTGCCAGTACTGCGGATTTTGCCCAGCAGAAAACGAGAATTGAGATGAAAAAGTCATCGCTGTTTGTGTCTATCGCACTTATTTTTACGGTTTTATATTCTTCCATGGCGACAGCGCATCCTACGGGACCGCTTCTTAAACCTCCTGAAGGTAAATGGTCCATTGGGCCCGGTTTCGCTTTTATTCCAGGAGACAAACCGGGAACGGCAGTTTCTTTCGATGTTGCCTACTGCTATTTTTTATTTGCAGTTTCTGCAACAGCTAAAATGATTGCAAAAGACGACATGCTTTTGTTCGGAGGCAGTATCGAAGTTAACGCGAATTTAATTCTCAGTGTGGGAGGCGGGGCGGGATACATGTCAGATGGTGCTGATAATAATGACTTTCTTTTCCATGCTTTTGTAGGACTACCGATTCCCCTGGAATTTTTATCCAGAGATATAATGCGCTCTATCAAAAAACACTTTAAGTCCGCCATTATTGAGCCATATTACCGTTACAACTGGTTTGGAGATCGACGATGGCACGAGATAGGCCTCATGCTGAAAATGATGACTTTCAGCATCTGACGAGCAGAGAGATTTTAACCAAAGCGGAGGTTTTTAAATGAAATATCTTATTATAGCTTATCTATTGGTTTTTTTTGCTGCCTGTGATGATGACAAGGCTTCCAATAACTCATGTATTCCGGACTGTACAGGAAAAGTCTGTGGGGATGACACTTGCGGTGGTGTTTGCGGAAGTTGCGGTGATGAAATGTCCTGTCAGGGCGGAGTATGCGTTGTTACGGATTGCGGAGCAGGGTGCACCGACGGTTGTCCTCAGGGCTGTTTTGATGTCGGGGAATGCAGTGGTGGTAGTGATGGGCTGCGCATTATTGCAAACATTCACACAGCGGGGATCTATTTTAACGGCTCAGTAACTTCACCGCAGGTATTTTATCGTCAGGCCGGGGAGCAGACCTGGTTTAAAGGTCATGAATTTACAGCAATCCAGTCCGTTGGACATGTAACATCACTCTTTTCCCTGCAGTCAGAAACGGAATATGAAGTTCTCGTTTCCGCGGGAAATGATCGTCGATGCACTTCTTTTACTACTCAGGCTCTGGTTCCGCCCCATGAAACCATTGAAACGCTTTATGTGGACGGCTCTGCCGCGACCGGTGGTGACGGAAGCAGCACTAATCCTTTTCAAACAATTTCCGAAGCTGTCATGCAGGCAGGTGGCGGCACAAATATTATCGTAGCGCCGGGAATCTATCATGAATCAGTTTCTGTAACCGCATCGGGAACCGAAGGTAGTTATATCCGCATTCTCGGTGAGAGTGGAGCAATCCTTGATGGCTCTGCCCTGACCACTCCTTTGTGGATTGTGGAATCCGATGGTATTTACTCAACTCCCGTAACGGGAAATCCCACCTATGTTGTGAGGGACGGCCTTCGAATGTACCACTACACTTCCATGTCAGGTCTTGAGGCGGGCCTTGGGGATGACGATATTGAAATGGACGAAGGCTTTTTCGTTGAAAACGGGACTCTCTACGTGCGATCAACTTCAGAACCTTCATCAAGTTCTTGGTCAATTCCCGATCTCTCCACCGCTTTTGCCATCGATGGAGCTGACTGGATCTGGATCGAAGGTTTTACCATCCGGTATTTTGGGGAAGGGGATTATCCCAAGGGCGTAGACATCAGGGATTCAAACAATATCGTAGTGCGTAACAACATTATCCACGACATAAAAAGCCCCGTGTGGATTCGGCGGTCAAGTGCACACGCCCGCATTGAGGAAAACGAAATATATCAGACATCTGTCCATGAGTGGCCCTGGGCGGGAGTAAAAGGAACGGATCACGAAAACAGTGCTATTATCGCATCAGGTACCGAAGGCGCCATCATTCACTTGAACTATATTCATGAAATATTTAACGGGGTTTACACCGGGAGTTTTGATGATGACGTGAATCCGGAGATTTCCTTCGACACTGATGTTAGTGGCAATTGGTTTTCCAATATCACCGATGATGCCATGGAGCCGGAAGGTGCCTGTATAAACAACCGTTTCCGTTCAAATATCGTTAACAATTTTCATAATGGCATTTCTTTAGCTCCCATCACTTTTGGCCCCGTGTGGGTTATGCGCAATCTCCTGACTTTCTATGATGAATCTGCTCTCAAGTTCTCAAACGACAGTTACGGGCGGGTTTTTATTTACCACAACAGTTGTTTTACGGATTTCGAAGATCAGAATGCCCTGAATGTTTCAGGATATTTTGAAAACATGGTGTTTCGAAATAATATTTTTGCCGGAACGCGCTACGCATTTGAAATGAGTCAGGAAGCGGGAGATAACGACCTTGATTACAATCTTTATTACACTTCGCGGGGCGTACCAATTGTCAAGTGGGACGATGTTCGTTACGATACAGTTTCAAACTGGTGCACTGCAACGGGCCTTGAATGCCACGGCCTTGAAGGAAATCCCCAATTTACTGATCCTGAAAATGATGACTTCTCTTTAAATGAGAATTCGCCTGCACTGGAGTCCGGTGTTCGCATCTACGGTATAAACGATGCCTTTATGGGTTTTTCCCCGGAAATGGGTTGCTACGAAAGACTGTAGGTATGGAAAAGAGAGAAATCTAAAAAGCTATACCGCTTCATGAGTAAAAGGATCGAAATCTAAAAAGTGAATATTTGCTTCAAGTTTTTGTAATTTTAAATTGATATTACATGTTTATGACCTGCGCCTGTCCCTGTTTGCCTGACTTCCTGAGTCCCTGTTTAAAAT
>JAHJMN010000056.1 GCA_018821305.1 Myxococcota bacterium | reverse complement strand
AGAAGGCCTCGAATGTTGTATTTGAGGTCAACTGACGTCTGTTTTTCATCACCGAGCTGGTACATCTTGCGCCTTCCAAACAGGTTTTTTCGTGCCCTGTTATTCGCTTTGCGAAGGAATTTGTTAAAATTTCTTACAGGGCACTCCTATAAATACAACATCTTGTGGTCTATGTCCTGATAAAAATTCATTTTTTGAATTCTTTTTTTAATCAGGACTTAGACTAATCATAGTTGATGAGCGAAACGTAAGCAAGAGGGCTTGTTTCATTGCAGTCGGTCATGGTGGAAAGAAGACCACGGTTGTTGTATGTATTGCAGACAGAAACTACTACCCGCGCTGACCGGGAAAAAACCGGGAAATTTTATTATCGCGATTTTGATGGGTTTGCTGAGTTATTGAAATGATTTGTGAGCCCAGAAGGAATCGAACCTTCAACCTCCGGATTAAGAGTCCGCTGCTCTACCGATTGAGCTATGGGCCCATGCGAAACGTCACAAGTGGCGCAATACTGCGCGCCCGGGGTGACTCGAACACCCGACCTGCGGATTCGAAGTCCGACGCTCTATCCAACTGAGCTACGGGCGCTCGCAGGGGAACATATTTAATACGTCCAGTTTTTTAGTCAAGGAAAAATTATAAGGATTTGAAAAATGGTTCGTGCCCTGAGTAAAAAGGTCGAAATATGGAAAGTAGGGTGGAATATTAGACCGCTTGTGGAATAAAAGGATCGAGAGTAGAACAGTGAATATCTTCTTTCAGCATTTGTAATTTTACATTGATATTGAATGGTTAAGCCCTGAACCTGACACTGTTTGCCTGACTACCTGAGTCCCTGTTTAAAATTTCAGGTATTCAGGTAGACAGTAAACAGGAATTCAGGGAAACAGGATCCATGGTGTTTACTTGTTTACTTTGAAGGGGAGTGTTAGCACCGAGAATAGTACTGGCAGGGTCAGGAGGTCAGGCCGGCTTCACGTTTCAGTTTTGCTATATCGGGTTTATTCAGATAGCGGTATTTCCCTTCCTGCAGGGTTCCCAGTTTGATGCTTCCAATCTGAGTTCGCACAAGGCGGATAACATCATGACCGAAATGCTCGAAAATCTTACGAACCAGGTGGTTTCGGCCTTCCTGGACCGTGATGCGAAGCCACGTATTTTTTTGAAGTACTTTGACAATTTCCACGCGGGCGGGCCTGGTTTTTCCATCCGGAAGATCGACACCTTCACGGATGCGTTTCAGGGTGGATTCAACCACGTGTCCTTTTATTTTCACTTCATAAATCTTACTAACGTCATGATTGGGGTGTGTAAGTGCCTGCGTAAGCTCGCCGTCATTTGTCAGTAGTATGAGTCCTTCGCTGGCCCAATCCAGCCTGCCAACGGGATAAATGCGAAATTGAAGATCGGGAAGGAGTTCCAGTACAGTGGCTCGTCCCTCAGGGTCGGAAACCGTTGAAAGTACATTGGCGGGTTTGTTCAAGGCAATGACAACGTAGTCTTCCGGTGGTGAAATGCGAGTTCCGTCAACGCGAACTTTATCCGACCGGGGATCAACCATTGTGCCAAGTTCCGTAACTACTGTGTTGCCGATTTTAACTCTGCCTTCTTTAATGAGTTCGTCAGCTTTGCGACGGGAAGCAACTCCGCATCGCGCTATGAATTTATTGATTCGTTCTTTTTTTTCCATGTTTTATCCATAAATTTCTTCATTAAGGCCATCGGATTATCTGAAATCTACGTGCCTGTTTTGTAAGTTCAAGTCTATGATAATTTATTGTTACTGTCAGAGTCACTGTGGAAAATTCCAAGACTTGTCATCAATCTTGATTCCCGGGACTTGACATCTTCGCTGACATCAGCTGCCAGTTTCAGCGAATTGAGGATTTCCTCATCACTGTCATCTCTGCCTGTTGTAATGGCATTCATCAATTTGTCCAGACTGATTGTCGTCTGGGTATACGATTCTTCGTTTCCTTCCGGTGGTGATTCAAAGGGAGGCAGGCTTTCCAGAGACTGAAGACCGAAAAACTCCAGAAACTCCTTGGTTGTGCTGTACAAAATCGGTCGCCCTGGTTCTTCAAGGCGGCCAACTGTTTTCACAAAACCCTTTTCAACAAGATATTTGAGGGAACTGTCACTTTGAACTCCACGAATTTCATTTACCTGTAGTTGGGTTACGGGCTGCAGATATGCGACAACCGCAAGGGTTTCAAGGGCTGCTTTTGAAAGTTTCTGTGGTTTAAGCTCCATGTGCTGTTCAACCTGAGGTGCTGCTGCGGGTGCCGTTGTGAAAGAATAACCTCCCGCAGCGGCATGGATTTTTACTCCCATGACCGAATGAAGCGTCCGAAGGGCATCAAAAGTGCGAAGAATTTCTTCGTTGCTGTACCTTGGAACGAGTTCGCTTATGCGCTTTAAAGTGAGGGGAGTATCGCTTACTAAAAGTAAAGATTGAATAATAACAGCCAGCTCCGGGTCTGCATCTTCAAAGCCGCAAAAGCGCAGCAGGTTGTCAATCGTCAGAGATTCCACTGAACAGGGTTCCTTCCTCTTCCCTGAGTCGGAGATAAAAATCATTTTCGGAATCAACCAGTGACAGGATTCCCAGTTTAACAATCTCCAGGACTGCAAGGAACGTGGTTATAGGATCTCCCGAGCTTCGAATCAACTCGGAAAATGAGACTTTTCCAGCTATTTCCATGAATTCCAGTAAAGTGGAGATCCGATCCGCCAGGGAAATACGCCGGATAATTGTTTTTGTGCGGAACCCCATTTTTTTTAACCGTGGAAGCATTTCTTCCAGGGCAACTTTCATTTCAACAGGTTCGAACTTTTCAATATCACGGCTTTTTTCTAGGTTTTTTGCCTGACGCTTCCACACACTGCGTTCTAAAATGAGGTTATCATTGAGATATATTGCAATCTGCCTGAATCGACGGTAGAGCTCCAATCGAGCGGCAAGTACTGAAGCCGGATCCTCAATTTCTTCCTCTTCGTCGTTATTTTCCCCGGCAACGATGAAACGGCTTTTAAGTTCTACTAAAGTAGCTGCAATTACAAGGAAGTCGCTTGCAAGTTCAACGTTGAGTTCCTGAAGTCTTTTTATGGCTGCAAGATACTTTTCAGTAATGAAACCAAGTGGAATTTCATGAAGTTCCAGCTCATGTTTACGGACAAGATGCAGGAGCAGATCAAAGGGACCTGAGAACAATTCCTCAATATGAATGTCGAGATCCTGATTTAAAACGAAATCCGGAGATGTCATGCTCCAATGGCCAGGCGGATGAGAGATATACTGAAATAATGGACGGGACCAAGAATGTATTTAAGAGCTCCTGAAATAAGAAGGATTACTAAAATCCACATTCCATAATTTTCGAGAAACTCAACAAGGGGATGGCGGCGTCCCATGTTGAAAGAGTTGATCATTATATGACTTCCGTCGAGGGGAGGAAGGGGCAGCAAATTGAATGCAGCCAGGATGAAATTCAGCATGACATACATGCCCAGTGCCTGAAGCATTGGCTCTGCTGGTTTTACAAAACCGCCGCGAACCAGAATTCCCATTATTAAAAGTAAAAGAGCAGCGAAAAGTATGTTCATCAGGGGGCCGGCAAAACTGACGAGGATATCGCCGAAACGCATGCTCACGGACTTTTTGAAACGAAGGGGATTAATGTTTACGGGCTTTCCCCAACCAAACATGAGTGTTGTGTTTAAGATAAAGATAAAGAAAATCGGAAGGATTACTGTCCCGATCATGTCCAGGTGGGCGAGGGGGTTAAGAGTTACCCGGCCCTCGGATTCCGGTGTTGGGTCTCCAAGTTTGTGTGAAACAAAGGCATGTCCAAATTCATGTACGCCGACGCTTACTATTAGCCCAATAAATAAAATCAGCCCGTTCCGGAATTGATTGGCATCCATCACTAATCCTGCTGCCGGCGATTGGCCGGAAAGAAAACCGGAAAAAAGTCCGGCAAAACACTCAGTAAACACTTTTTGTACTAATGTCAAGGTACTTGAACTTTGGGATATCCTTCTGGGGAATTGCAGCGCTCTGGGATACCGGAAAGTCATTTACTAATCATTCAAACAAAACTATTGGATTTTGATTGCAAGCAGGTTAGAATCTGCTACTGTGCATTTTCATTGTTTTTGAGGTAATTGCTTATGGCTTCACGCTCTCCACTTTTAGGGTATAACCACAATCTCCGCTATAAGGGGAGACTTTATCATATCCAGACGGAAGACTCCGGAGAGTCGAATCCCCATATTTTTACGCATCTTTTTCACAATGGAATTATTATTGCAACAAAGAAAAGTGAATATTCTCAAGTGCTTGGAGCTGGGGACGCCGAAGAACAGGTTCGCAAAATGATGCAACTTCAGCACAAGGATATGATGTCAAGCCTCCTTCATAATGTGTTTGACGAAAAAATCCTCAAATATTTCGGATGTTTTTCCTCGGAAGCTGATGTTGAAACTGGTGGGGGCTCTCCTTCTCCTCTGGATCCTGTGGGTCAGGCGATGAGTGCCACTATGAGTTCATCCCAGCGGGTACCTAAAATTCAGGAACCAATTCAGGAACCTCCAAAGCATAAACCGACAACCGGTAAACGCAATATTATCAGTGGTGTATACCGCGAATCCGATACTCTTGTTGATGAAAATGACTGGATGAAAGGGAAATCTGCACCGGAACGTATGGGCGATGATCCTTTTGCCCATGCTGATTTTTCTGATGAAGAAATTCCACCACCAGCACCACCACCAAAACCACCCGTAAAGAACGAAAGCACTGTTGTTGTCAGTATTATGCCTTCCATTCCCACTTCTTCGGATAGTGGTGGGGGCGTGGTAATTTCCCGTCCAGCTATTATTTTAACTGGTGAAAGTGAACCCTTCGGGACTTTTGCATCCCCGATGCCTCCCTCATCCGGTTCCATTTTAAAAGTGGGAAGTAGTGGCAAATCAACAAATTCCAACAACTATGAAGACCTTCCACCGCCGCCGCCACCACCTCCTCCCCCAGTAGACGAAATGCGTCTAACAGGACCAGTTGAAGCTCCTCCGGGCCTTTTTAAACCGGATACTTCTAAAAGTATCCCCGATGATTTCATTTCTCTTGAAAATATGGATACCAAAGTTGATGACATCATACTTGAGTTTTTAAGGCAGGAGAGTACAGGTAAAAAGCCTGAGTCTTGACTTTAATCATGTCCACTGAAACGGAATCTGAAAACATAAATAATAAATTTTCCAGGGTTGTTTTTATTGTTGATAGCCTCAGTTCCGGAATGCGGATTGATGTCTTTCTATGTCGCAAAATGAAGCGTATAAGCCGACATCGAATTCAGGATATGATCCGTCGGGGCCAGGTTTCTCTGAACGCTGAACCGGTGCGAAGAAGCTCTCAACGATTAACAGAAGATTCAGTTGTTTCTTTTTTTAAGCCACTGCCTGTTGAAGATGAAACACTTCCGGAAGTTCAGGTTCTGGTGCATGATCCTCCTCTCCTTGCCCTGTGTAAACCTGGAAATCTTACAGTTCATCCCACGGCGGGGGTCTTAAAACGGACATTGACTCACTGGCTGTCTGTAAATGGTTTTGAGGATTACACTCCATCTCATCGTCTTGATCGCGAGACTTCGGGACTCATCATTTGTGCACAAAAAGGTTCCTCTAGCGGAATTATAAAAAAAGCTTTTGAACAACGACTGACCTCCAAAGCCTACTTGTGCATAGTTAAAGGAATACCCACGAAAACATTCACGGTTGATCGACCCTTAGGACCGGATTTGAACTCCCCAATAAAAATCAAAATGGCGGTGGTTGATGATGGCCAAGAATCAAGGACTGATTTTATTACTCTTTCCTCAACCACAACATTCAGTCTGGTTTTAGCATTTCCCAGAACCGGCCGTCAGCATCAGATTCGTGCTCATCTCGAATATGCGGGCTTTCCCATAGGTGGTGATAAAATTTATGGTTGCTCCTCTGATGTTTTCCTTAGATTTATTGAAGAAGGAATGACCGAGTCTCTACTTGAGACTACAATTTTTACTCGCCAGATGCTTCATTCAATTGCGCTGAGTGTTCCGCTTTCTGGAAATCCTCTGTTTTTCTATGCCCCTGTTCCGATTGATTTTCAGGACGCAGTTACTCAGGCGAATCTGACGATTCCTGAAGGTTCAGAAATTATTGAAATAATAAAAGAATATCTTGTCTGAAATAACTTCAAAGTTTTCTCAATTTGCCTGAAGAAAAAAAATAGATTTCAAAAAATAATTTTTAAACTAATGATCAAAAAGTCCGATATATAGGGAGCACAGGAGTTGTAAAAATGAAAATACTCATAGTGGAAGACGAATATGCAGCCCGGGCAATGATAGAATTTTTTCTTGAGCCTTATGGTAAAATCGATTCGGCGGCGAATGGTTCAGAAGCGGTAAATTTCATAAAAAAATCATATGAGATAAACGAACCGTACAATCTGGTTTGTATAGATATCCGGCTACCGGATATGGATGGTCACGAGGTCTTAGTTGAACTGAAACGAATGGAAAGTGATTCAGGAATTCCACATTCGGAAAGAACAATTACTTTTATGACCACTGCACTGGAAGATCCTAAAAATGTCGCCAGGGCATTTTATAATTTATGTGATGAGTATCTGTCCAAACCCGTAAGGAAAAACGAACTGGATGAGCTCATTGTCCGGTATAAACTGGTATGAACTATAGATTTATCCATAAAAATAATGATGAACCTCTTAAAGTAGTGGCGGAGTGGAGAAATGTCCAGTTAACTCCGGGCTATAATGCGTGTTTTTTGTGCTATGAGCAGGGGATTATTGAGACTTTTCCTCAAGGAAATACCACTGTAGAAGGTATCAAAAAATTTATGGATAAACGGATGAAATTCCTTATTGAGTGCGGATTGTGGAACAAACCGCATGTGGAAATAAAGAATTATTCAGAAGTTCCTTCAATCATTGATCGGGAAGCAAGAATTTTGTTTGCTGCTTTACTTGAAAAAGAAAGCCAGCGCGGGCATCTACAGGGCTATATTGGGTTTAATGCGTCTGCCCATATTCGACTCATAATATACACTGGTGGGATTTTTCATCGGGGAAGAATTCCTGTAACTACTGTTAATAACAGGGATGATGCAATTAGTAGAGCTTTGGAGATTCTTCATGGAAGTGTATCCGAAGGGCCAGTTGAAAAAATTCTCCATCGTTTGAGAGATAGAGCAAGATCGTTCATTGTGCCTGAGGTTCCCGTTGTGCAGGATCACAATGCCCCCAATCTGGAAGTGGAAGTTGCCCGGCTCTTTGATTTCATCAGTTCAATCAACTGGACAAAGGTAGGGTCAGAACTCGATTTTGATGAAATCCAGGAAGACGACCCTTTTTTTCCTGTTTATATGAGTATGTATCTTGTTAAACAGGATTTTGATTCCGTTCTGAAATCCCGCAATGAAATTGAGAAGAAGCTGGAAATCAAAAGACAGATTACTAACCTCAGGGCGGAGATTCTTACTCTTTCAGCTAGACCGGATATTACCGAATCTGAGATCATAAGTCATATACTTGAAACCACTGGTAACACTTTGAAAAGTGGACGCATTATTTTTTGCGGGGTTACAGATGATGGTTTTTCTGTATGTCGAGAAGAATGGCGGGAAAAATCAAGATCTCAGGTGATTGGGAAGGTATATGGCGTAGAAGTTGTGCAGATACTTGAACAGCATCGGTGTAATATAAATAACCCTGAAATCATTATGAACGAAGGCGAAAGGATTTCTGAGTGGTCTGAGTTCAGAACAGCAAATGATTTTTCTACAGCAGTGATTATTCCAATTTATATTGAGAATAAAATGTACGGATGGTTTTCGTTTGAAGATTGTCATACTTTATTTGGAGATCGCTTTTTTCAGGATGTGGCGGGAATAGCAACAGAAGCTGCCGGAATTACACAGAATTTTATTGAACAAGACCTTGCGCGGCGCCGGATAGAAGAAAGTCATGCGGAACTTGAAACACGCGTAATGGAACGTACAAGCGAGTTAAGTCTAGCCAATGCCGCTTTAAAAGCAGCAATTGATGAAGTAAGAAACGCCAGTGAGTTCAAGTCACGATTTCTGGCCAATATGTCACATGAAATGCGAACTCCTTTAAACGGAATTATAGGGTTTTCTGAGATTATCGAAAATTGTAACAGTGCAGAGCAGGCTGGTGATTATGGAAAAATCATTAAAAAGGAAAGTAACCGGTTACTAAAACTTATCAACCAGTTACTGGATCTCAGCCGCATTGAAGCCGGGAAAATGGAACTGGACCTTCTGGATTTTTCCCTGAGGGATATAGTAGACAGTCTCAAAAAGACTTTCGGCGTCCTGGCAGGCAAGAAAAGCCTTGATTTTAAAGTTATTTATAACAATGAAATCCCCGACTATCTCATTGGCGATGGTATGAAACTCCATCAGGTTCTAGTGAATCTTCTTGGAAATGCAGTGAAATTCACAAATGAAGGCTCTGTTACTCTTGAAGTTCGTGTAATAGAATTATTTGAAAAATCACTGAATATAATGTTCCGTGTGATCGACACTGGCATCGGAATGGCGGATGATGTTAAAGAAAGAATTTTTGATGATTTTGTTCAGGGAGATTCATCTATAACGCGGCAATATGGTGGAAGCGGACTCGGGATAAGTCTTTCCCGACGGTTTATTGAATTGATGAAAGGTGAACTTGAATTTAATTCAAAACCGGGGGAAGGTACTGAATTCTGGTTTGTCTTAGCATTAGAAGTATCTGAAAAAACCGCCGGGACTTCCGGTCGATTTACACCCATAGATGCGTCTTCGGAAATTGCATTAACGGGCATAAAAATTTTATGTGCTGAAGATTATATAACAAATCAACAGGTTATTAAATATCTTGTGGATAAATACAAGGGTGTTTTAACCCTGTGTAATAATGGACGTGAAGCAGTAGAAATGGCAACGGTCAACCAGTTTGATCTTGTGCTTATGGATATTCAAATGCCTGTAATGGACGGATACACAGCAACTTCCATTATTCGTAGTCACTTTGATAAACGGCAACTTCCAATAATTGGTATAACAGCGAACGCTTTTCAAAAGGATGTTGATGAATGTATAAAGGCAGGCATGAATGATGTTCTCACAAAGCCGTTCACTGCTGCCTCTTTTTACCGGAAGATCGTGGATGTCATCGCTTCGGTATCTGATGGATACTGCAGGGTTGAATCTGGCAATGAACCAGAAATGACGGAGGATTCAGTATCTCAGGAGAATGTTCCTACCGGAGACATGGGAGAATCCAACCCGGATATTCTCAATAAAACCGTGGCATACCGGAAATCGGAACCAGCACTGGCAATAGATAATGTGAACACAAATAAGAGACAGCCTATCGATATTGAAGAGTTTTATGAAAAAATGGGTGGCAACAAAATAGTAGGTTTGAATATAATTAAAGGATTCATAGAGAGACTTGGTGAACAGTTTGACAGCATGGAAAAATCCTTCGACCAATCGGATTCAGTAGCTCTTGGCCAGACTGCTCATGCGATAAAAGGTGGTGCATTGACCCTTTGTGCTGAGCCCCTCAGTTCAGCGGCGAAAATGATTGAGGACAGCGTTAAAAATAATACGGAAATCCAGATAGAAATGATATCAGAACTTGGTATGCAAATTACAGATTTGCGTACATGGTTTAATGATTACACTGTAGATAATGCCCTTGACTTATGACTTTTTTCTTTCCAGAACTATAAAAAATAATGCACAGCCGTGAAAATTTTCAATGTCTTAATCTTGTAATTAATTCATTAATAAACTAGATTGATTATGACCGGAAATCCGGTGGATTGTTTCCTGAGTTGACAATTTTTCAGGGTGTATAATTTTTAAATTCTTTAAGGTTTTCAGAAATCAGGGTTTTCATGAAAACATCTTCAGACGATAACTACCAGATCTACAAAAATATTTTTGAAAATCTTCATGATGCTTATTTTCATATGAATAAGAAGGGCGAAATATATATTGCGTCCCCATCATGCATAAATATCTTCGGAATTTCGGATATAGAAATTATTGGAAAGAATTTTTTTACTGATTTCAATATTGATGAAGATCGACTGAGGCAGCTTTCTGAAAGACTTGAAACGGAGGGCTCCGTTTCGGATTTTGAATCCGTCGTGCATCGCCGGGATGGAAGCAGCATATGGATAAGCACCAATGCAAGTTATTTTCTTGACGAGAATGGTTCGATTGCGGGGGTTGAAGCTTCATCACGGGATATAACCGAACGCAAAAATCTTGAGGAGCAGCTAATACGAGCGGAGCGAATGGCTGCCGTTGGCACATTGGCAGGGGGCGTCGCTCACGAATTTAATAATATTAATTTAGCAATTCTTGGGTATGCTGAACTGGGCTTGTTCCGGGAAGGTGTTGAACCTGAAATTAAGAATTATTTCAAGACCATAAGGAAAAGTGCTCTCCGGGCACGGTCAATAATAAGTAATCTACTCACTTTCTCCGGGAGCCGAACAGGTCGACTTGAGGCTGCCAATCTTCGAAAAGTTGTTGAAGAAACCATGATAATGCTGTCCCATGAGGTTTCATCCGGTGGTATTGAGATCGAGACCGAACTGAATCCTACACCGGATACGGTTATGGATTACACACAGATTGGGCAGGTTATTCTTAATATTCTGATAAATGCTCATCATGCGCTTACTGACCGTGAAATAAAAAAGATAATAATTTCAACGGGTCACGATGATAAAAACGTTTTTGTGAAAATATCCGATACCGGTTGTGGTATCCCAAGAGATAACCTTCAGAAAATCTTCAGTCCATTTTTCACCACAAAAGGAGAGCACTCAAATGGTACTGATGCTCAAAGTAAGGTGAAGGGTACCGGTCTGGGGCTCAGCGTCAGCCACACAATTGTTATGAACCATAAGGGTGACATAAAAGTTGAATCAGAAGTCGGGCAGGGGACCACGTTTACTCTCTCGCTGCCAGTAATTGCGGCTCCGGCTCAAAGTGGCGTCAGATCCGGTAGCAACTGGCGTAAAAAGATGCCCATTGTAAATATTCTTGTGTTAGATGATGAGCCTGACCTCAGAGAACTTCTGGAAAAATTCTTTACGAACAAGGGACATGTAGTTTTTCAGACAGGCAACGGCAACGAAGCCTTAAAAATTATGTCTGAAAACACTATTGATGTCGTGCTTGTAGACTTGCAAATGCCGCAGATGACGGGAATGCAATTTCTTGAGAAAGCTACACGACTTAATCTTTCAAATAAACCGGCTTTTATTGTAATTACCGGACGAAGCTCTGAGCCGTCTGCTGAAATTGAAAACTATGCTTACTGCACAGTATATAAACCATTTAAACTGAATGAAATACTTGAAGTGACAAGGGAAGCAATTTTCTCCCGATACAAATAACTGTTTCGTGGTCACTACAATAAATACAACACCTTGCAGTTACTGTCCTGAGCAAAAAATCGAAGACAAATTTGATTTTTTTGTATTTCAGGACAGTAGAGAAAAAATGGAAAGATAATGGATAAAAGGAAATATCTCAGTGATTATCGTGCTTTGGATTTCAGTATTGATGCAATCAGACTGGATTTCCTGCTAGGCGAAGAGACTACAAAAGTTAAATCTACTATGGAAATTACTTATGCCGGTTCTGATGGCAAAATTATTCTTGATGGTGAAAACCTTGAAATGATTAGTTTATCCATTGATGGCGTTCTCTGGAATGATTTTATTCAAAGCGAAGATTCACTGACAATAAATAATATTAAATCCAGTCATTTCGTCTGTGAAATAGAAAACTATATTCATCCCGGTGCAAATACTTCTCTTGAGGGGCTTTACAAAAGTGGGGAAATCCTCTGCACACAATGCGAAGCTGAGGGCTTTCGAAAAATAACATGGTTTGCGGATCGACCGGATGTAATGTCCGTCTGGACCGTAAGGATAGAGGCTGATAAAAAACGATATCCCGTTCTTCTCAGTAACGGAAATCTGGTTGATTCAGGGGATACAGCAAACGGAAACCATTTTGCTCTCTTCAATGATCCGCATCGCAAACCCACTTATCTTTTTGCCCTTGTCGCCGGTAATCTGGCGGTTCATAAAGATGAGTTTACCACCATGTCAGGAAATAAAGTTGCTATCGGCATCTATGTGGAAGAACGAAATATTAATAAATGTGCCCATGCTGCAGACAGTGTCAAAAAGGCCATGGCTTGGGATGAAACTATTTTTGGTCGGGAGTATGATCTTGATAATTTTAAAATTGTTGCTGTTGATTCCTTTAATGCAGGGGCAATGGAAAACAAGGGTCTGAACATTTTTAATTCGAAATACGTCCTTGCTGATCCCCAAACAGCAACAGACTCTGATTACGAAGGCGTTTTAGGGGTTATCGGTCATGAATATTTCCATAACTGGACTGGAAATCGTGTTACCTGCCGGGATTGGTTCCAGTTAAGTCTCAAGGAAGGACTTACGGTTTTCAGGGATCAGGAATTTTCTTCGGACATGGGTAGTCGAGCAGTAAAACGGATTGAAGATGCCTATTTAATTCGAAGTAGTCAATTTTCAGAAGATGCCAGCGGGTTATCACATCCTGTTCGTCCGGAAAGTTATATGGAAATCAATAACTTTTATACCTTAACTGTGTATCACAAGGGTGCTGAAGTTATTCGAATGATTCACAGTATTATTGGCCCGGAGAAGTTTCGCCAAGGGATGGATCTCTATTTTGAAAGACATGATGGACATGCCGTTTGTTGTGAAGATTTCGTCAAAGCAATGGAAGACGCTTCAGAAACTGATTTTCAGCAGTTTTTCCGATGGTATACCCAATCCGGAACTCCCCTTTTGTTGGCAGAGTTAATTAAAGAAGCCGGCAAAGATGCTTTTGTTTTAAGATTAAGTCAGAGACTGGCAAAAGGGACAAACCCAGTTGAGCCGCTTCCGTTGTTGATTCCAGTCCGATGTGCCTTTGTTTCCAGCGACGGCCTTTTGCCGTTTTCCGTTGATGGCGGAGCCGAGTCCAGGGAGCAGACCATTCTTTTAGGAAGTGCTACGCAGGATTATCGAATTACAGGGCCTTCGTCGGATTCCGTGGTTTCGCTTCTGAGAGGGTTTTCCGCTCCTTGTAAATTGGGATGTAATTATTCCGAAAATGACCTTATGACATTAGCTGCATATGACAGCGACCCTTATGTAAAGTGGGATTCAATTCAGCGGTTATACTTGAATGAAATGAAAACACAGGTTGAAGATTCAAGTGCAGCAGTTTCGCAGAATCTCCTGGATGTAATGTCAAGAATTTTAAAAGATCCCGCAGTTGATCATCGCTTTAAATCAATGCTTCTTTCCATCCCTCAAGAGCACTTCGCTGGAGAAGAAATGGGCGAAATAAAAGTTGAGCCTCTCATAGTTGCTCGAAAAACCATGAGGAAATCTGCTGCTACTTTCCTGAAAAATGAGCTTGATAACACCTGGAAAATACGCAAAAACCTTGAAATTGTTGATGCTCCAATGAGAAAATTGTCCAACATGGTTCTGTCATATCTTGTGGAATTGGATGAAAAGTATGCGATTGATGCTCGGGATCATTTCTTCAATGCTCAAAATATGACTGATCGCCTTTCGGCTTTTGCGATACTCTGTAATACAGATTCTCCTTTTAAAAGCGACGTTATTACAAACTATTACGATCGTTTTTCCGACGATTTTCTACCACTCGTCCAGTGGTTTTTAATTCAGGCTCAGGCGAAAACGAGCGATGCCTTTGAAAACATTAAAAATCTGTTTAATCATCCGAAATTTGATATAAGAAATCCCAATATGGCTCGCGCACTTATCGGAGGCTTGTGCTCCAACTTCGCTGTTTTTAATCAAAAATCCGGCGAAGGATATCAATTTGCCATGGATCGGATTATTGAAATTGATGCAGTCAATCCCATCCTTGCATCCCGTCTGTTTTCTCCCTTTGCAAAATGGCGTATGTACTCGAATCCTCACAAGGATCTGATGCGAAAAATAATTGAAAATCTTGTTAAAAAACCCGGGATTTCAAAAGATTTGCTTGAGCAGGCTACCAGAGCCCTGGGGTAGAAAACGGTTCAGGACAAAAATACTGACTTCATTTCCGGGGAGGGACCATGGTATTGGCTCCCAGGGCCTCTCGCATATTTCTGACCAATAGCTGCAGCGGGACAAATATTATAACAAGTATAGCAACCATGACAGCCGGATTTAAAGTGAGGAACTTCTTTGAGATCATTCTGGGCAATGATTTTTGCGGGACAATTTTTAACGCATAGACCGCACTTTGTGCATTTTACGTGATCAATAAATAAATCCATTCCTTTTTCAATCTGGCTATGGGTCGTCATTTTTCCTAAAGCAGACATTAGCAGGGACGTTTTTACTTTTGGAACGCCATCACTTGTGGATGATTTTAAGAATGTTCCTGCCGCTGAGACCCATTCTTCCAGTTTATCTGCATCTTTGATCGATGGTGTACATGACCCAGGCCAGGGAAATCCGAGGAGTGGTCGAAACGATGGAAATTTGAGAGAAAGAAAGTCCCCGATGCTTTGACCGGGGATTTTAGTTGCGATATGAAGGTGAAGGGGCCAGTTTGATGGAGCCAACGTATAAAACGAGCCCGTCAATTCGGTTCCTTTGTTTCGCAAAATATCGTCAATAATATCAAAAAAACCTCCAGGTCCTCCTGCGCAGGTTGCAAGAGCAAAAACCGGTTTCCCTTCAATGGCGGGCATATTTGCGAGAACCTTCTCCATTTGAATGAGAGGTCGGAAATACATTACACTGGAGCATATAAACAGAGCATCAAACTCCTCATATGACTCAGGAAGCGCGTGTTTTACAATGTTTACAATTTGAGTTTCGATGCCAGATAATTTTAGAATGCGGGACGCAGCTTCTGTAATTACCGCTGTGTTACCCGTCGTTGACTGTAGAAGAAAAAGAACTTTCATGTCGATGCCTCCCAACAAAAGGAAGGTACATTACCACAAGCTTTTTTTCTATGAAAATCTCAGAGAACGATCCAGTGCCAGTATGGAGCACCGCAAAACCTGCAGGCATATGGAGGTGGGAACAGAGCAGCAAGAGCAAAAATACCCCCACAAATAGTGCATTGAACCCAAATAAGTCTTATCCATTGCCCAACGATATCCATTTCCTCTTTTTCGAAGAGAGGAAGTGCATTCGAGATATCCTTTAGAACATCTGACATTAATGGATCAGAAACGGCCCCTGCTGTGCTATCAGCATCTTTTGCAATGGAGGCAAGTCGTTGCTTCATTTCATCGGAGGCTGCGATCGGATTATCATTGGCTGAGGCAGAACCTTGAATATTTTTTGTGGATTTTACTGCTGCCAACATGGAAATTGAAAGCATTGCAAGAGCTTCTTCGTTTCTTATCATAAGTGAAAGAGCTTCAACTTCTGGCTTGTTGTAAGTACGACCGGGTGTCTCTCTTGATGATAGCCTGCAGAATTCAGAAAGATCAGCTATTTTTTGTACAATTCCTTCATACTTTTCGAGATCAGTCATGATGTTTCCTCCGGTTGTGTGCTTTATGCACAGGTTATTTTGCAACTGATCTAAACACTATTACTGAGAAAAATAAAGTGCAAGTATAAAATGGTATAAAAAATAAAAAAATTTAGTTTTTAAAACAGACGATTATAGACAATCAACTTTGAGAACAAACTGCCGGGGAGAGGAGGAAAATGCAATTATGTGAAATTTCTGGCCTGTAACTGCATTTAAGGAAAGTTCCAGTTTATTGTCAACCCATTCATCATATATATCGCACGACTGCGGTATCCCCGGATTATCATCGGAAAAATCAGTGATGAGTAATAGCCCTGAATCTGATGGATCGCCATCAATTGAAACTGTAAAATCTCCTGATACCGGTGAAGTAAAGGTCCATGATTGAAAATAATTTGAAGAGAAAAAGTCAGGATCTAAATCACACTGATGGATAAAGGGAAGGGTATTGTCATCAGTTTTTATAATTCGGTCTGAGGAACAATAAATTTCCCCAAATTGACCCAGATATGGAGAAATCCTTTGAGTTGGTCCGCGGTGTGTAAAAAGAAAACCGGAGGAGAGATTATTGGAAGTGATGCAGCCTTTGACAGAGCAAGCTGATACCTCGGGGGTAAGTTCAGAATGTTTTTGCCATCCCGAAGGTCCAAAGATGAAAAATTCTGTAGTCGTTTCAGCTGTAATTAAATCATTAGAAATCCAGGATAATTTTCGAATCGGTGTTTGGGAAGGATTCATGATTTTAATGCAATCTGAGTCAGTGCACCGGAGTAAAGCAGGATCACCCGTAATTTTGTTTTCAGCGCTTATTAGGACAAAATTACCCATTGAAGCAATTGAATGAAAATTAAGTGACTCGGTAGCACAAGGAGAGCAACTGTTATTATCGGGGCAGCGATAACATTTGTCTTCACCGGCGGAAACAAAGAGAGTGTTTCCGGAAGTGAAGACTATATTTGAAATCTGATTTGTAAAAAGGATCTCAAAAATGCCGGATGCATAAAGAGTTTTCAGTTCCCAGGTACTTCCTGTGCGGACGGCAACAGTACCGTTACGACCTCCTGCCCATAAATTTCCATTGGGATCAACGGAAAGAGTAGTGATCCTCTGGTTGTTCCATAAAGTTTCGGGAATTGTCCAGGGGGAATAAATGCCATTAATAATTGTCCCACCCGTTCCAAGAGAACCTCCGAGGTGAACGACATCGCTGGATTCTGCTGTTACTGCCGGATTCTGAAATGGTGGGTTCAAGTTTTCGAAAATGACTCTATTTCCATCGGATAAAAGCCAGAAATCCGAAAGGAAAAATAGTCCATGGCCGATGCTCTGCTTTTGTGAAGTGTAAAAAAGTCCAATTGTTTCAATAAAATGAGAATGGAACATTTTTATTCTAATAGTTTTTTTACCAGCATCAATCGTTGCAATTTTATTAAAATCGAGCAACTTAATGGCATCAGGATCAGGGAAAATCAGTTCCGGGGTGCCCCCCGATGGCAAGGTCCTGATCCCGCCATCCAATATGCCTGTCAGGCCGAAATCCTTGTCATATCGAATGTCAAAAATGGTTGAAGCTCCCGATGCATAAAGGGTAAATTGATCTTCATAGAGGCTGTAAATAGAATACTCAGAATAGGTGTCATTCATATAAAGAAGAAAAATTTCTGTATCGCTGGTAGTAATTTTCTGCAAAGTTCCGGGTGGTGGTGTCAGTTCACTGGAAATGGCAGAGTTATACTTTACAAGAACATTCTGAGAATTTGAAGTTCCCCCCAAAATAGCGCCATTGCCATTTGGCAGGCAGGCAATGTGAGTGAATCGCGTTTCTGTATCCGGGTGAGAATAAACAATGTTTGTTATATTGTTTATATTGCGATAAAGGTAGTTTTTAAAAGCAAAGTAGTAATGTTCTCCATCGTAACAGATGGGGGAAGGTCCAGTATAGGTGCCTTGGCCAATGTATCCATGAAGGTAAAGAATTGAACCGTTAAATTTATAAATATTGTTCTGACTTGAGGCAAGAAGAATATCATTCGGCGATGCTGCCGCAATATAGGTGAGTTGTTCTCCCGACTCAAGGCATGATAATTGAGTTGTGGACAGCGTATTAGTAAAATACAGGCAACTTCCAGAAGTGAAATAGTTATAATCTCCAACACTTGCAGAGTTGCTGATTACTTCAGGTGAAAACAAGTTTCGTGTCTGGCTGTAACAGTTCTCAATGCGTTGCTGACAAAAAGCAGTGCAGGTAGTAAACCCGTCGTCATAACCGAAATGCTGGCAGGAAAGGTCAGCAGGTCTGTCTCCATCACAACTTTCAACGCTGTTTTGTGTTCCATCCCCACAAAAACCACTGCAGTAGTGGGTAAGAAACTCCGTACAATCGTCAGAACAGCTCAGGGTTCCTCCGTAGTAACCGAAAAATTCACATGTATAATACCCGAAATTATCTCCATCACAGACCTCAGGCCCGTTGACTTGGCCATCACCGCACCATCCAGTACATGAAGCCGTTTCATTTTCATCGGTACAGTAGCGTTCCACCAGACATGAAGCTGAGCAACCATCACCGGAATTGCTATTGCCATCATCGCACTGTTCGGAACCCTCAATTATCTTGTCTCCGCATTCGGCACAATATACTGTACAGTTATCAGGATTACAGACCATCGAAGAACCAGGACAATCGCAGGTACTTACCGAGGGGTCGCAATCTGAAACTTCGCGAAATGCATATTTGTCGCACTCTTCACCGGGGTCCAGTTTGCCGTTGCCACAATAGCCGGCTGATTTCGACCAGCATCTATAAACACCCTCAGTACCACGTTTTTGACAGATCCATCCAGATGGACAGGATCTGGACTTGTCCGGATCGCATCGAAAGTGGCCATCAGGAATGGATGGTTCACATGAAAAAAATGAAAAAAGAACAGGGAAAATACTGAAAATTGTAAGTAATCGTTTCATTTTATCGCCCAAGTGTTACAAATATAAAACCTGAAGGTTCGTTTGTTATTTTCAGAACTATGACTAATTATAGGCTTTAATTAATTCGTGTCCAGTGGTAAAATGATTTTTTTTTCAGGAGGTTTTTTATGAAGAAAATTAATACAGAACATGCTCCCGCAGCTATTGGTCCTTATTCTCAAGCGGTGGTTACTGGTAATCTGATTTTTGTGAGTGGACAGTTGCCAATCAATCCCTCTACGGGGAATATTGATTCGACGGATACTGCTGGACAAACAGAGCAATCAATTAAAAATATAGCTGCTATTCTGGAGTCTTGTGGTTCTTCTCTTGATAAGGTAGTCAAGTGTACGGTTCTGATGCAGGATCTGTCCTTTTTTGGCGCAATGAATGAAGTTTACGGAAGATTTTTTACAGAAAAACCTGCCCGAGCGGCCTATCAGGTTGCAAGATTGCCGAAGGATGCTCTTATAGAAATTGAAGCAATTGCTGAACTTGAATAGAATATACAATCAAAATTCATAGACAGTTGATTATTTCCCCTTTTGCAGTGCTTTTATTTCAGTTGTGCTTTTTCGGAATAAAACACTTTGGAATGGTGACAAAATCACTGTAATTCTAAAATGTTAAAAAAGAACAGCCTTTTTTCGAGTAAATTTACTGTGGAAAATGAGTTTCCAGTGAGATATATTAGAAATATGTTTCGATACATTATAGTTTTAACTCTGATTTTTACCGCCTGCGATAAAGTCAAGGACGTCCTGCCAACATCTGAAGGTGACTCAAGGCAGGAGAGCAATATGGTTAAGAAAGCTTTTAAAGATTTCTTCAGTTTCAGTATTGAAACAGACACAGCTCAAGTTCAGGGGTCTACTACAACCTATAGTGATGTGTGGAAAATTATTGATAAAAGTGTTAAAAATCGTGGACGTGCTCTCATCATGGTGGATGCAGATATCCACATGGATAGTAAGACTTTTCGTCGTAAGGCTTTTGCCCTGGCAAATTACCTTATGATGGATACAAAAGCCCATTGTGTTAAAATTTATTTCTGGTCCCGTGGATTTCGTGAAACCGGTGGGGTTTTTGCGGAATTGTATATGTCCAAAGACGGTAATAACTGGGGTGGGACAAGATCGGGATCAGACAGGTATCTTCAATATATACCGAAATCAAAGCCATGGCAGAAGCTCACAAAGGATGAAGTCAAAGGCTTGAAATCATATGAGAAGTTACATAAAAAATATAAATTACTTAAACGCAAGGATGCTATGGCTGCGGCTTTAAGAGAAGCCGCCGGGGAAAGTTCAATCTCTCCACCGGATTTAAAAAAGTTGGTAGGTATTGTTAAAAATATGTTCCATCATCCGAAGATCTAAGAGGGTTTTATTATGAAAAAAATCAACGTGTTTTTTCACGGAAATTGCTTTGACGGAGCCGTAAGTGCTGCATTATTCAAGGTATTTTATTTGCAATGCCTTGACGCCGAAGGCGATTTTAAGTTTATTCCACTTGCTCACATGCAGGAATTTTCCTATGAAAAAGAAATGTTTGATGCGGATGTCAATGCTGTAATGGATTTCAGGTATCCCCCGGTTCCATGGGTTGACTGGTGGTTTGATCATCACCAGACAACTTTTATGACTCCACGGGATCGAAAACACTTTGAAAGCCGATCCCGGAAAGAACATTTCTTCTGGAATCCCAAAGCCCCTTCCAATACTGGATTTCAAGCTGATACTCTTATGCGATTTTACAATTTCAAACTGGATCCCCAATGGAATACCGTAATTGAATGGGCGGATACGATTGATTCAGCTGGGTTTGAATCGCCTGAGATTCCTGTTGAACTGTTTGACAATGCAGTTGCTTTTGCCGTTTTACTGGAAGCATCAAATGATCCGGAACTGCAGGTTAAATTTATTGAGGATCTCGCTAATCTGGGAGATTTTGATGCCATGGCCGCCACAACCTGGTGGTCAAACCGGTTGAATACAGTTCGTCAGAAAAACTGGGACACAGTTGAAGATATACGCAGGGTTATGGAAACGGAAGAAGGGGTTTCATACGTTAAGATTACTGATAGAGTAAATAATGGATACAATAAATTTATTTCATACTACCTTGAGCCGGAAACTGATTACTCCGTGGCATTTCTAAAGTACCCTGACAAATTGAAAATCAGCGTTGGGGCAAACCCGTTTATTCCTGAGGACCGGCGTGGCAATTTCGATATTGGTACCCTTTGTGAAAAATATGGAGGGGGTGGCCATTACAACGTTGGTGGAATCGCTGTTTCTCTTGCTGAAGAATCAAAAGCAAATGAAATTGTACAGGAAATATTATTTATATTGAGGAATTTTGAACGGGATATACACTCAATGAGGACTAGAGACCGTATTGAAGAACTTCCTGAATTCATAGATTAAAAATCTGATTTCAAACGAGAGGGTGTCCGGATGCTGGATCTGATCAAAATCAAGTGTTCTTCCTGTGGCGCGGAAAATGAAGTTATTCCCGGGGCCCTTGCGGCCGAGTGTGATTTCTGTCATGCGAAACTGAATGTTAAAAAGTCAGCAAATTCAGGTACTTCAACTTCCTCTGATTTTGAATTCAGCATGAATTTCGATACTAAGTTGTCTTCCGATGAGGGATATAAACCATTGTTTTTTTCATCTCTGGGAGAGGAATCGGAAAAACCATCCTATGTGTCTGAAGTTCCTTTTCAAACGGAAGAAAAAAAGTCGGAAACACCCCCTTCAGAACGGATTCAGTCCGAGAGTGTCAATGATGCTCTTGCAAATCGAAAGAAGAAAATCAGTCAGGAAGAGAAAAATCTTTCTGCCGCTCCGTTATTCAGCAGTTCCAACGAGGATGCGCAAATTGAGACATCTTACTCAACTTCAGTTGTTTCTTCCGCTTCCTCTTCAACGGATAGTAAAATTGATTTTACAAATGAAAACACAAATAATCGGGAAACAGATCCTTTTAAATCCGATGATTTTCGCCCTGAGAAGGAAAAATCTGTTCCTTTAGCGTCTGTGGAATCCTATTCACCACCGCCGGTAGCCCCAAAAGCAACAAAGCCTCCTCCGGTGTATGTTCCTCCTCCAATTAGTCAGATTAGACCGCCTCAGAGACAGACACAGGGCTCATACATGGGAATTGTCGGCATTTTATTTGCCGTTTTTATTATTGGCCTTGGGGCATATTTTACCAGTGGAAATAGAAGTCGAACGAGAAATCGTCATAAGCGGTATGATAAGTACTCAAAAAAATATGCAAAGGATTATCAGGATTATCGAAAAAATGCCAGCAAGTCATTGAAACAGTACTCAAAAAACCAGCCAACAACTCATAATTTCGAACTGAAAAGCTGGTACCGCTTTATTGAAAATGACTCAACAAAAGTTGATAAGTTTAAACTGTCTTCCCTTAAAACATTTGTGGAAAAATACAACGCACCTGTGATTAAAAAAGGATCTGGTACAGACGTATATATTATATATCCATATACTTACATTGCTATTGCCCGCCTCAGATCCCTTGGACGATATATTGAACAGATAAAAAGTGAGGATTTAAGGAAAATCAGGATAATTGAAATACCTCATACGGGGGAATCAAAAATCGACTCACCGGAGATTCTCAGTGCCTGGACGGTATATCGTCTTGGGGGAGATACTGCGTACAATTATTTTAAAGCCGGAATTATGGGGACTACAAACTGGAGACTGAAAGGCCGGGTTATGAAAACTCTTGTGGAGCTTGCTCAAAAGTCTGCAGTGAAAGTTCCGGATTTTGAAGCTTCTGTGAAGGATAAAACTGATCTTTTCCGCCTGAAAGCTGCCATAGAGTATGTGAAAATATTAAAGGCGGACTTGGGTGATATGATAGTAATAGTCGGTGATCGAAAGTATAAGTCAACTGGAATATATAGACTGTCTTATATTGTTGAGTATACACTTAAATTCGGAACAAATCCTAAAAAATAACAGTCAGTGTTCTGAATGGCATGTTTTCTTAAACATGGTCAATTTGGATAAAATTGATTTTCAGGCAAGCATTTTCGCGATGCGAAATGCAAGAGAACACGAACGAATAAAAAAAATCGGAGTAAAGAAATGTCAGAACTCAGAAAACTAAACAGTTGGATTTCTCTGGAAGAGCATGCTGGGGAAATGAAAAACATCCACATGAAGGATTTATTCGTCAAAGACCAGGACCGATTCAAGAACTTTTCATTGAATCTTGGCTCTATTCTCTTTGATTATTCAAAACATCGGATTACAGAAAAAACAATTGATCTTCTGGTTGCACTTGCAGAAGATACTGGCCTTTCCAGGGCTATTGAAGGAATGTTTTCTGGGGAAAAGATAAATAATACCGAGGACCGTGCTGTATTGCACACCGCTCTGAGGAACCGCTCCAACTCGCCTGTTTTTGTGGATGGTGTGGATGTAATGCCCCGGGTACAAGCTGTTTTAGAAAAAATGGCGTCCTTTACGGATAGAGTCCGGAATGGGATCTGGAAGGGGTGCACTGGGAAAAACATAACTGATATCGTTAATATAGGAATTGGTGGGAGTGATCTTGGCCCGGTAATGGTCGTGAATGCTCTAACTCCTTATGTTAAAGAAGGACTGAATTTTCATTTTGTCTCTAATGTGGATGGCACTCATATAATTGAGGTTTTAAAGCGAGTAAATTTTGAAACGACTCTGTTTTTAATTGCTTCCAAGACTTTTACAACTCAGGAAACTATGGCTAATGCTCACACGGCGAGACAATGGTTTATTGAGCATGCCCGGGATGAAGCATATATCGCAATGCATTTTGCAGCTATGAGCACAAATACTGAAGCTGTAAAGGCCTTCGGAATTGACCCGGCAAATATGTTCGAATTCTGGGATTGGGTTGGTGGTCGATATTCCCTCTGGAGTGCTATTGGACTCAGCATTGCTCTGGCAATCGGGATGGATAAATTCCTTGAACTGCTGGAAGGAGCCCATGATGTTGATCTCCACTTCAGAAATACTCCTTTTTCAAAGAATATACCGGTTATCATGGCCCTTCTTGGTATCTGGTATCATAATTTCCATGATGCTCATACGCATGCAATTCTTCCTTATGATCAATATATGTCTCGATTTGCGGCGTATTTTCAACAGGGAGACATGGAGTCCAACGGGAAATCTGTTACAAAAACCGGGCAGAATGTTGATTACAGCACCGGGCCGGTTATTTGGGGCGAACCCGGAACCAACGGACAGCATGCTTTCTATCAGTTGATACATCAGGGCACAAGATTGATTCCCTGTGATTTCCTTGCTCCTGCTCGTTCGCACAACCCTTCAGGGGAACATCATGACCTTCTGTGTTCAAATTTCTTTGCACAAACAGAGGCACTGATGACGGGGAAAACAAGTGAAGAAGCCCGCTCAGAGCTTGTTGCTCAGGGAATCAGCGGAGAAAAACTCGAAATTCTCACGGCAGCAAAGACTTTTCCGGGGAATATACCAACCTCTTCGTTTATGTTTCCTGAACTGACTCCTCGCATTCTTGGTTCACTTATTGCTCTCTATGAGCATAAAATCTTTGTTCAGGGCATCGTCTGGAATCTCAATTCATTTGATCAGTGGGGAGTTGAGCTAGGAAAAGTCCTTGCAAAGGCTGTTTTAAAAGATATGAGAACTCCCGGGAAAACCCAGGGGCATGATTCCTCTACAAACGGACTCATTGATTTTTATAAACAACACAAACGCTGATTGGCTTTTATTAGTTCCAGTTTTCGATCCTTTGCTTCCCAAGCGCTCCATTCCGCGTACTGATTGTTAATTTTTTCCCTTAAAACAGAATTGAATTGACCATGCGCAGTGTATGCTATACCTTTTAATGGTATTGGAGATTGACTGGATTTTACTTACTTAGTTACTGTCCTGAAATACGGTTTTTCAAATTTTTTGTCGATTTTTTACTCAGGACAGTAACCGCAAGGTGTTGAATTTACGAGTAGTGGCCTGTTAGGATTTTTAATAAAATCCTTCGCGATGCGAATTACAGGACACGAACTACTTGATTGCATTTATAGTTGTAATAACAACATGATAAGGCAAATAAATATACGGATACAATCCTGTTAAGACGAAAACGGATTTTTAAAAGGAACAGAAAATGAATATCCTGAACTTATTTTTTTCCATCTGGATCGTAGTTTACGGACAAACTACAGATACCACCGTAAGCCCTGAAGTTGAAAAAAAGTCGGTTACAAATCCCGATGGCACTGCCGAAGTTAAACCGGAAGTAAAGCCGGAAGTAAAGCCCGAGGCAAAGCCGGAAGTAAAGCCCGAGGCAAAACCGGTGGCAAAGCCTGAAGTTATCCCACCTCGGGACCCGGAGAAGAAGCTGGACGAAGTAAAGCCTGCTTCAGAAAAGAAAAAACTTAAAGATTCAGACACCGGTTTCCGCTTTGGAAGTTATGGTCGAGTCAATTTCGGTCGGAACAGCGATGGCGAGCCAGTTTATCCTGTAAATATAACTTCTCATGGTCCCCGTCTTGAAGAAGCCAGTTATGTTGAACTGGATCTCTATTATTATCATCGCTTTGCCGGGGATATCCTGACCAAGACCGTGTCAACCCTTGCATTAGCGGACTCGCTGTTTCATTATGATGGAAAGTGGGATAGTTCCATTGCTGTGCGGAATCTGTTTCTGGAAGTGAAAAAGTCCGGTATTGAAGGGTTTTCCTTCTGGGCCGGATCCAGGATGTATCGTGGCGATGATATTTATCTTCTTGATTTCTGGCCCCTTGATAACCTCAATACACTTGGAGCAGGTATCTGGTACGATAAAAAACCCCTCCGTGGTGGTATTCATGTGGGTATCAACCGGGTTTTAGGTAAGTTTCAGTATCAGGAAAGTTCTGTAGAAACTCCATTTGTTGGGAGTCAGTCTATTCCAACCCTGAACCGCCAGCGTACTATAGCAAGTGCAAAACTTGAATACTGGCACCAGATTAAGGACTCAGTGGGCTTTAAAGTAAAAGGCTATGCGGAGTTTCATTCATTACCAAGCGGTACATATAATGCCCTTGAAGATCAGCCAGAACAGATAGCTCTACCTTCGGAAACTGGTTTTACAGTGGGGTTGCAGCTCGGTGTTTGGAATTTTGCTCCCAAGTCATTTGTCAACGTCTTTGCAAGATATGCCACGGGAATTGCTGCTTATGGAGAGTTTTCGACACCTTTCGGTCTAGGCTACGAGCAGGATCTTAACTCCAATTACAGCGCAAAATCCGCATCCGAATTGGTCATTGCTGCTACAGGCAATATAATGGCTGGTTCAAATGTAGGAATCATGTTCGGCGCTTATTTGCGTTCCTTCAAGGATGCCGATTCCGTTGATTACGATTGGGACGACGGTTATGAAGCTGTTTTTGCTCTGCGTCCCATGGTCTGGCTTCCTTCAATTCTGGGTAATAATATCGCCCTCAGCGGTGAAATCAGTTATCAGATGACTAATCGAAACGGTCTGAATCCTGATACAAATGAAAGTGCTCATCCATCCGTTTGGAAATTTTCAATAATTCCCACCTGGATTGCTGGAAAGGGTACATATTCCAGACCAGCAGTCAGGCTTGTTTACACACTTGCAATGCCAAACGACGATGCAAGACTCTGGTACCATGAAAAAGATTATCGCCGCAACCGCAGTACCGAGCACTTTATCGGTATTCAAGCTGAGTGGTGGTTCAATTCGTCAACCTACAACTGATCGGGAGTAAAATTATGAAATCCAGATTATTGTTTATTTTAAGTATACTTGCTCTTACGTCATTTGCCGGTTGTGATACAAAAAACCCTGATGACATCATGAACTCCGGGTTCATTACAAAAGCTGATGTCGGTGACTGGCGCGACGAAATGATCTATCAGGTACTGGTGGATCGCTTTGATGACGGCGATGTTAACAACAATTACAACGTTGATCGCAGTGCCATGGCTAAATATCACGGTGGTGACTGGCAGGGTCTCATAAATCGACTTGATTACCTTGAAACCCTTGGTGTGACTGCTCTGTGGATAAGCCCCGTTGTGAGAAATGTGGAGGAAGATGCAGGGTTCGGTTCATATCATGGATACTGGACTCAAGATTTTATCAGTGTAAATCCACATTTCGGTGATCTTACAGCCCTCCGCAGGCTTGTGGATGCGGCGCATAAACGCAATATTAAGGTTATCCTTGATGTAGTTACAAATCACGTGGGCCAGTTATTTTATTATGATATAAACGGGAACGGAGCTCCCGATGATACACTCATGGGCAGCGGATCCACTTCTCCTCTGGAGCGCATAACCGAATGGGATCCGGATTATGATTCCCGCGGAATCCAGGGCTGGACAAGTCTTGGTGAATCAGGACCGGCTCGTGTGGTATGGGTTGACATGCCGGAAATTAACCGTCTTCCCCCGAATCCACCAGAATTTCACAATGAAAACTGGTTTAACCGACGGGGCAGAGTAACAGTCTGGGGTCGCGAACAGGATGCCTGTACTGCTCTCGGTCTTTCCGGTGGGCCTAACACGAAAAATACCGATTGCTTCAACTATATTCGTGAGCAGGAAATCTACGGTGACTTCCCAGGCGGACTTAAAGATCTTCGAACTGAACTTCCTGAAGTGCGTCAGGCTCTTATTAAAGTTTTCAAGCACTGGATTCGCGTAGCAGATTTCGATGGTTTCCGCATTGATACGGTAAAACATGTTGAACACGATTTCTGGGTAGAGTTTAACTCTGCAATCCGTGATTATGCAGTAAATACGCTTGGTAAAAAGAACTTCTTCATCTTCGGGGAAGCATTTTCCGGTATTGATTGGCTTTTAGCCAGCTACACCGGTGGCGGCATGTTCGACAGCGTCTTCTATTTCTCTCAGAAATTTACCGTTTTCGATGGGGTTATGAAGTACGGGGAGGCAACGGGAAATGTTGAAAGTTTGTTAACCGGTCGTTTAAATGGCGTGGATGGAGAACCTCCTTATGCTGCTACCGGAAATACAAACGGACCTGTGGATGACAACGGAAACCTCATCGCTCCCAGATCCATGCTTGTAAACTTCATGGACAACCATGACGTTCCACGGTTTTTATATGATAAACCTTCAATTGAAGCACTCCATACTGCATTAGTATATCTTTACACCTGGGATGGCATTCCCTGCCTTTATTATGGAACAGAGCAGGAATTTTCCGGGGGAAACGATCCCATGAATCGTGAAGATATGTTCGAACCTGCAAATATGCCAAAGGATCCAAGCGGGCAGCAGTACAAGATCTTCAACACAACCAATCCTACGTTTAAGACAATTCAGACTTTGATTGCTCTTCGAAAGCAATACGCGCCTCTTCGCCGGGGTGGAGTTACCATGAGGTATAAATCCGACGTCCGGTCTGACAATAATGAAACAGATGGAGGCGGTTTTCCCCTTTATCCCATGCGCGGAATCATTGCATTCGAACGCATTTACGGCGGTGAAACGGTTTTAGTGGTCATGAACGTAAGCGATACACTTACAAGTTATACTCATTCTTATTCAAATCAGGCCATGTCAACGAGTTTCACAACTGGTACAAGATTGAAAAACGTATTCTGCGGAGATCACATTTGCTCTGAATCCGAAGCTGCTACATACACCGTTGGAAGTGGTGGTACGCTGGATCTGACCCTTGGACCACGCACCGCACTGATTCTCGTTCAATCCGGAAAGTAAAAAATGACGGACGTTATTTCCCTCCGCAGGGAATTTCGCAAAATACCGGAAACTGGTCTCCATAATAATAAAACCGCAACTCTCATTGGTGAAATACTGACATCTCAGGGGATTTCCTGGCGTAAATCTGCTCAAACCAGTGGGATTATTGCTGATATTCCGGGGGACAGACCAGAAGCAATTGTTTTTCGTGCAGACACTGATGCTTTGGATATTCCTGATCTTATTGATAAACCATGGAAAAGCATCCATCAGGGGAAATGTCATGCTTGTGGTCATGATGGACATACCGCAATGTTGTTAGCGGCAGCTGGGGATATTAACAGCCGTCGAAATGAGCTTAAAAAATCCGTAAGATTAATTTTTCAACCGGGTGAAGAAGGCCATGGCGGCGCCGCAATCATGACACGCGAAGGGGCCGTTTCTCAAGAGAAATCCAGTATTATTCCAGAGGAGATATTTGGTCTTCACCTTTGGACTTATGAAAAATCCGGAGTGGTTTTTCTTTCCCAGGGTCCCGTATTTGCCGCAACCTGCGGATTTGAAATTACAATTCGGGGCAGCAGTGTCCATGCTGCTAAGAGGCATGAGGTTTCTGATCCCCTTGAAGCTGCCTGCGCTCTGGTTACAATCCTTCATCAGAGGATAAAGGAAGCCTCCACAGCGTCAAAGCCCCTTCTGTTTCATGCGGGGACTATCAGCGGTGGCTTTGGTCATAACGTAGTTGCAGAAAAAATTATTATTAGAGGAACTCTCCGCAGTTCAGACAACCTTGCACATGATGAAATTATTAAGCAAACAGATACTTTTATTAGCGGTTTTCTTGAGAGGAGAGACCTCGCAGGGGAATTCAGGGTTTTTCAAAAATACGGCGCAGTGATTAATGATGAAAAAGTTACCTCCAGATTGCATTTGGCATCAACCCTCGCCGGGGCACAGGTAAACAAATGCGATTTTCAAATGATCGGAGAGGATTTTTCTTTTTACACAGATGTTATCCCCGGGGCATTTGCCCTTATCGGTGCCGGTTTTGAAGGTGGAAAACCCCACCATTCTCCCACCTTCGACTTTGATGAAAATGTTCTTCATCTGGGAGTGGAGATCTGGAAAAATCTCGCATTTTCAGTAGTCTGAAGAACAAAAAAAATCAAAATGCTAATTTTCTTTTCCAAACCGCATACTTATGTATAATATACATCCAGATCGATTTCGGTTTTATAAAATTGAATTGGATATTAAAATGTCTTGAATTTCTCATTTCGGATAACCGGAAACGATCCTGCTTAGACGTGTAATGTAATAAGGCGTTTGTTTTCACACACCAGAAAGGTTCGTGGAATGAAGGACACAAACATGGAAAATCGTGAACTTGAACTCGGGGAACTTATAAACACTCTCATCAGCCTTAATCAGAATAAAGACCGAATCTGGGCAGAAAAAGAGTTTCTTCGGGAAAAAATCACACTCATGAAACTTCTGGCCTCTCGTTCGTTTGCCGCAGTGGCAGAACCACGGCCATCTTCTAATCAGACTGAGGTTTCGCCACGTGACAGTGAAGATGAAGGCCACGTTCGTGAGATAATTGGAAGGGCAAAAGCTGGATTTAACGAGCTATTTGAATCACTTTCCGTAATATCAAGAGGGATTGACGGAATTGCCGGTAATCTTTTTACTGATTCTCGAGAAAAGAAGAACCTTGAAAATCTGCTGGAAGAAGAGCGCTCACGCAGTCAGAAACTAAATTACGAAAATGTCGAAATTAAAAATCAGATCAACGACCTTAAGCGTGAGCTTAATGAAAACGCAAAGGAACGGCTTGAAAAAGCTGAATATAAAAACGAGAAACTCGCTCAGGAACTGATTGCCACAAGGCAGCAACTCTCGGAACTTCTGGATTCGGAGGATCAGTACATTGTGCGTCTTGCGGCTCTTGAACGGGAAACTGAGGAACTTCGCAGGACTCGAGATGAATCAACCCAGCAACAGACAGCTCTTAACAATCTCAAGCACATAATCAGTCAGGGTGCGAGGGATGTTGAAAAGATTCAGGAAAAAAATCATCAGTTAACTGAGGAGCGGGATGCTTTTCGTACTGCTAAACTGAACCTGGAACTGGAAAATCTCAATCTTTCAAACAAACTTCAGGGCCTTAGTCGTTCTTTAGCACGGCGTGACAAAGATCATCTGCGAACCGAGTGGGAGTTTACCAATAAAATTAATGATCTTACCGTTCGCAATGAAAACCTTGCCGATGAAGTGGAAACCCTTCACTCTACTTTAGCCCTAAGGGATGAAGAATTTGAAAAACTCAAAATCGCCATGGACGAAATGATCCTGGAACGGGATACATTAAACCTCCGAATTTCCGATTATGAACAACGACTTGAGATGCAGGCATCATCCATGGTTGATGTAGAAGTACTTTCCACGGAGAAGGCTGCCCTTGAAAAGAGACTTGCAGAACTTGAAACGGAAAAAACCGACCTTGAAATTCAGTCAGCAGCAATCTTCGATGAAAAACAAACCCTTGAGCACTCAAATTCTGAATTATCCGGGGATCTCGAGACAGCCAGAGAGATTATTTCTGATCTGGAAACCAGAGTTCTCGAACTTGAGGAAACTCTCACACTTCTTGAAGAAAACGCTCAGGAACTGGAAGATAGACTGTCTGTAGTAGATCTGGATGACGTCAAACTTGAACTCATGGAAATGGAGCAATTAATCACAGATTCAAAAGTTGTTGAAACAACTTCCCCCGCAGGTATTTTCATTGATGAAAACATCCAAACCGGTGTTTCCAGTAGTGAACTTCAGGAAGAAAATGAACTTCTAAAGATGGAAGTAGAACATCTGACTGATGAATTTGCAAAACTTGAAAAAGAATATAAAGCACTTACAGATAAACTGATTGAAGAATCTGAAAACAGCGATTCCATGAAGCGGGATCTTTCCGATTCCATTTCGCTTCTGGAAAAACTTAAACTTGAAATTGCTTACCTTCAGGATGAAAACGAAGAACTGAGGAAAGAAAACGACAAGTCACTCAGCAGCGGTGATCTTGATGAGTTACGCAGTCGTGTGGATGACCTTTCCGGCGAACTCAGATTGGCAAAAGAAGCCTCGGAAAGTTACTATCATGCTTTAGCGGATGAAAAAGCCCGCAGTGCCACGCTTGTTTCCGAACTTGCGAGCCGGAAGCCTTCAGTGGATGTTGAAAAAGCCATTGCCCAGATCATAAACATTGAGACCATACTTGATGAATTTGAAGACTCACTCCACCTGGAGGAAACAAGGCTGGCCAAGTATTGTGCTGAGCTTTCTGAAGTTGAAGAAAGCGTCAGTGATGAAATTAAACATCTGAATGCCGTAAATGAGAAACTCCATAATCAGATTGCAAATATGGCCATGCTTTCCAATTCCGGTAGTAATGAAGATTTGGACATCCTTCGTAGACAAGCTGAAGCAACGGATCATCAGAACCGTGTTCTGAATTCCAAACTCGGGGAACTTGAGGCAGACCTTATAATTTATCAGGCCCAGCAGGGGATGATGGAAGAAGCAGCTTCAATAATTCACAATGTCAGATCCAATCTTGAAGTGATGGGTTTCTTTCAGGCAAGTGACGATCTGCAGGCCGTTGCCCGCATTATCACGGGGAAAAAATAACAATGGAAAAATACATTCTGTCCATAGATCAGGGAACAAGTGGAACAAACTGTGCGATTTATAATTCGTCCCTGAAACTGGTATCCTCGGGGTATTCGGAAGTTAATTGCACCTATCCGAAAAGCGGATGGGTGGAATTGAGCCCGGAAGGAATATGGACTTCAACGCTTAAAGCAATTTCAAGAGCTCTTGAAAAAGGTGATGTACACTCAAGTTTTATTTCAGCTATCGGCATAACAAACCAGCGTGAGACTACAATAGTCTGGGATTCCAAAACCGGTAAGCCTTTTCAGGACGCCATCGTCTGGCAGGACAGGCGTACAGCGGATATGTGTGAAGCACTTCGGGGAAAAGGTCTTGAGCAGAAGTTTCACGAGCGTACGGGGCTTTTACTGGATCCCTATTTCAGCGGAACGAAACTGAAATGGATCCTTGATTATAATGGACTCAGTTCCCGCGCCAGAAGCGGGGAAGTCAAATTCGGAACTGTTGACTCATGGCTCATTTATAAGCTGTCTGGAGAACATGCGACGGATACTACAAACGCCTCACGCACTCTCATGTTTAACTTGAATACCCTCGATTGGGACCATGAGCTTTGCGAAGATCTCGGTGTTCCCGTAGAAGTTCTCCCCAGAATTCTCCCATGTAACGGGGTTTTCGGACACACAAAGGGCTGCAGTGTATTACCCGATGGTATTCCCATCTGCGGTGTAATCGGCGATCAGCAGGCAGCACTCTTTGGCCAGGGTGCCTTCAACTTCGGGGAAGCTAAATGCACCTACGGAACCGGGGCATTTCTCATGATGAACACAGGGTCCAAACCTGCCCTCGACAGTAATGGAATCCTATCCACCGTGGCCTGGACTATTGGAGATGAAACAATCTATGCCCTTGAAGGAAGTGCATTTATTGCCGGTGCTGCGGTTCAGTGGCTCAGGGATGGTCTCAAAATTATCACCAGCGCCGCAGAAATAGAAACCCTTGCTCTTACGGTGCCCGATTCTGGTGGTGTTTTCTTTGTTCCTGCTCTGACCGGTTTAGGGGCTCCTTACTGGCGAACGGATGCCCGTGGAGTATTCTGGGGTATCGAGCGTTCTACAACTCAGGGGCACATTGCCAGAGCCGTTTTGGAAGGTATTGCCATGCAAAACCTCGTTCTACTTCGGCTTATGGAAAAAGCTGCCGGGGAAAAAATCACGGTTCTGCGTGTGGATGGTGGTGCCAGTGCAAACAATGTACTGATGCAGTTTCAAGCTGATGTCCTGGAAACAAGCATTTTCCGCCCGGTAAATCTTGAAAGTACTGCCGCCGGTGCTGCCGCAATGGCTGCTTTGGGTAACGGGATGATTTCCTCTCCATCAGAACTGTCAAAAAACATCATCGAAGAAAAGATTTTCTATCCTTCAATGGACAAAGAAAAAGTAATCTATTATACTAAAAACTGGGAGTTAATGATTCAGAGAGCCTGACAGGATTATCATGACTGAGAAAGACCAGGGTTCCAAACGAAAACGAGAGCCAAGACCTACCAAGTTCATTCTACCTTTAGGTGCGGAAACCCATCCACCTGAGATAAATGCCGCTGAAGGAAACACTGAAAATACAAGGGTTACAATGGTTAATCAGGCAATCCCCAAAATTGAAAAGGGGGTTAAAAACTCATTTCTTGTGGTTTTATATCCTCCCAATGCGATTTTAGGACGGAAGGTAGATATATCCCCGGACAAGCCCCTCATAATCGGCCGCCATCCCGATTGTGATCTGCATCTCAATGATGACAGCGTGAGCAGACGCCACGCAAAAGTGGAAACCCGCCCCGAAGGTGTCTACATTTCCGATATGGGTTCAACAAACAACACCTATGTTGGCGATTCTATTATCCGTCAGCGAAAACTTGAAAGCGGATCAATCATCCGAATCGGTCAGGTTCTGCTCAAATTCCTTTCCGGGGACGATGCTGAAGCCTACTACCATGATGATCTCTATCGCCTTACGATCATTGATGCTCTCACGGAAGCCTATAATAAAAGATACCTGATGGATTTCCTCGAACGGGAAATCGAACGAAACAAAAGGGCCACCAGAAGCTCTCTCAGTATCGTAATGATTGACATAGATCACTTTAAACCGCTGAACGACAATTTCGGCCATCTTGTTGGAGATCTCGTACTTCGCGAAGTTGCTCTTCGTATTAAAAGTGATGTTCGCAAAGGTGAAATTTTTGCCCGTTACGGTGGTGAGGAATTTACTGTCCTGTGTCCGGAAACGGAATTGACAGGAGCTGCGGAACTGGCCGAGAGAATACGTCTGAAAGTATGTTCCTCTCCAATTAAAGCTGAAGGTAATGACATCATTGTTACCATTTCTTTAGGGGTCGCAACGGCAGAGTCCGGAAAAGACTATACTCCTGAACAACTTTTAGCAAAAGCAGACGAAAAACTCTACGAAGCAAAGAACTCCGGCCGAAACCGCACCGCCTTCTAACCCAAAAACTGAATAAAAGAATAAAAGGATCGAAATTGGGAAATTGAATTAAAAATTACGTTCTTTTTAATTGTTATTGATATTGGGTGGTTACGCCCTGATCCTGACCCTGTTATCCTGACTTCCTGATTATCTGATAAAAATTTCAGGAACACAGGGAATCAGTAACCGAAACAGGGAAATCAGGGTCTATTTCCTGAATTATTTCTTTTAATTAAGTCACTATCCTTTTACTCAGGAAGCTGTCTGATTTATAACTGAATTTATGAAGTCGGTGAGTTGAGCTGGGGCTTCGAGGGGCAGGAAATGGCTGCCGCCGTTGATGACTTCCCATTTCGGAGAATTGAAAAGCTTTGAAAAATCCAGTAGCCAGTCCGGCGTACATACGTGGTCTTCGCTTCCCGTTACAAGGCCCACAGGTACTTGGATCCGATGAAGGTGAGGGCAGAGGGTTTTCGTCAACTTGGGGTTGAAATCCTTAAGAACTTTCTGGAACCTGGCTCTTGCTGCGGTGGAATTTTCAAAAGGTCTCAGTATTTCCCCTGTATAAACTCTTGATTTTTCCCGCTGATGCGGTGCTTTTGTGTGGAGTCGAATCATTCCCGGAATAAGCCCTGTATGAAATCCCGCATCCCATAAACTCTGTCGTTTGGCCAGAATCATCAAAGTCCGGTTTAATTTTCCGGGGATATTGGATCCAAACATGGGATTAATGAGTATCAGTGATTTTAAAAAACCGGGCTTTTGCAGGGCAAGTATAAGTGCCGCAGCGGCGCCGTTTCCATGGGCAACAACATGAGTTGAAGAAATTCCCAGTGTTGTACTGTAGCGGTAGATTGAATCGCTCAGGGTCTCCAGATCATACTCGGAATCCGAAGGCCCCGTTGTATCACCGCATCCGTAGATATCCGGTGCAAAACAGAAAAATGTGGAGGCAAATGCCTCAAGATGATCCATCCACAAAAAAGATGTACCGGGAATAGAGTGGATAAACAGGATTGGATCTCCCGAACCTCCCGAAAGATGAGCCGTTCGCAACTTTCCCGTCTGAAGGAAGGATTTCTTTATCATCTCAGAATAAATCCGGTCGCAGGATAATTTTACCGCCGGTTTTTACAACTATGCGATATTTCCCTTTACCCTTGTAGTTATTGCCGCTCAGTTTTATCGTAGCTGATTTATTTTCGATACCTTTTTTGCCGTCCAGTTCCAGCGAAAATTCTGGATTATTAATAAGTTCGAGGCTGACGTCACCGGAGGTACTGGAGATGATGAGATCTTCATCCATATTTTTCAGCCTCTGGGTAAGGAGAATATTTCCACTGTTACTTTTTATTGAGCCCCCGGTAATTTTGTAACCGATAGACATGTCGCCACCTTCGGAATTCAGTTCGAGTCTTCCCGTGAAGGTTTTGATAAACACCGGACACGTACCTTTTAATAGAGCATTAACATTGCCGCGGATTCCTCCAATGTGCAGTTTACCGTTAACAGTAGCTACACTAACAGGAAAATGCTGGTTGAGAGGCAGCAAAAAAGTCACATCCGTGGAAACTTTCTCAGATGAACTGATAGCTGGAAAACCAGGTTTGTAGGTGATTGCCTCGGCACTTCTAACGGGAGTGAAGATTATTGCGTCGACAAGTTCTGCTGCTTTAGAACGGTTTTGAGAAGTGGCGGACTTGGTGATCATGGCAACGATCTTATCCGGGACACTGGACTTTACGGTCACATTGCCAATATTCTGAATCTTCAAACTGACTTTGTCGGATGGTTTTACACCAAAATTGAATTGAGATTCCTTGGATTTTTCCGTTACTTTTGTAGCCTTGGAACAGGATAAAACTGTCATAAGCATCAGGGGCAGTATCTTTTTCATTTTTAATTTTCCTGGATCTGAACGTTTGTTGTTACCCATTCGAGGGGAGCATGGCCCAAGGGACCCGACAATTCGAGATTGATTTTCCGGGTTGAAGACGGAAGAATATCATTCTTTCCGTCCTTTGCCTTGAAGCGGACGATATACAGCCGGTGAAAATGCCCAATATTGGGAAACATAGTCTTATGAATACGTGTGACGGGGCTCACGGACTGAATTTTTATTGGAGAGTACTTTTTCCCTTCATCCACGGTTAAAGTAATCCTCCAGTGTGAACCCTTCGCTGTTGCACCGGGACTTGCAGGTAGTGGTGTGCCTTTTTCAAGATCATTCCAATCGTTATCCGAAGATGCTACTATCAGAACAAAGTCTATGAATTCATCAAGTTCAGTTTGTTGCTTGAGCCACAGAGCCTTTTTTTCATCCTCCGTGAGACGGTAATCCGCCGCATATTTCACGGTGTGAGCCCAGCGGAATTCCCAACTGAGAAGTGTCGCTTCCAGATCAAGGGTAGTATCAAATTTCCTGATGACTTTTTTCTTCCGGGTCCATCGTTTTAAGACTTTGAAGTAATCTCCCGGTTCAATATGAATCGGGGCCCGGCTAATGTTTACCCATGTGCGATCCGAAGAGCAACTTCCCAAAAATATTACAGTTGCGAGAGAAATCAGAAGTTTATTCATCGCCTGTTCCTGCAGATTTGATGATCTGCCTGGTATAAATGCTTACGACAGGAACTTTTGCCCGTATCTTTTCAATGCCGCTGTCTTCCTGCCTGTCTACTAAAACGACAACGCCTGCAACGTCAAGGCCTTCTTTTGCCGCGAGTTCCAACGCAGCGAGAGTTGACCCGCCGCTTGTTACGACGTCTTCAACTATAACACATTTTGTTCCGGCGGGAATGTTTCCTTCAAGTTGTTTTCCCATCCCATGGCCCTTGGGCTCTTTACGAAGATAAAAAGCATCAAGGTGTTTTTTTCCCTGGGTGAAGGAAAGCAGTGAAACCGCCGACGCAATGGGGCATGCTCCTAAAGCAACACCGCCAACGGCATCCGCCTCAGGAAAATGCTCTTCAATGATTTCTAAAAAGGCAGACCCTGTAAGCCAGTGCCCCTCCGCCGTAAGAATTGTCTTGCGGCAGTCGATGTAGAAATCGCTCTTTTTGCCTGAAGCAAGGGTGACTTCCCCTTTAACGTAACTGAGTTCCGTAAGGAGTTCAAGAAGGCGTACAGATGTATCCATTACATCACCTCTTTAATATACTTTTCGACGGCAACTTTCAGTATTTCCATGGCCCTTGTGCATTTCTCAGCTTCCAGAACATAGGCAAGGCGGATTTCATTCTTGCCCATGCCGGCGGTGGCATAGAATCCTGCACCGGGAGCAACCATGACGGTTTCGCCTTCATGACTGAAATCTGTAAGGAGCCATTTTGCAAACCGGTCGCCGTCGTCGATGGGAAGGGCGGCCATGATGTAGAATGCACCGTCGGGACTGTGACATACGATTCCGTCGATTTCTCCAAGGCCCTTCATGACGGCATCCCGGCGACGGCGGTATTCTTCGCGTACGCTTTCGAAATAATCGTCACTCATGCTGTACAGAGAAACCGCTGCCAGTTGTTCCGCCGTTGCTGGACACAGACGAGCCTGGCCGAAACGCAGAACGCTGTCATACAGGCAACGGTTTTTAGTAGCAAAGTTGCCGATACGGGCTCCGCAGGCGGAGAAGCGTTTTGAAATGGAATCCACTACAATGGCCTGATCCCAGATGCGGCTCACACTCATGATGCCCGGAGGTGTTTGCCCTGTGTAGGAAAACTCGCGGTACACTTCATCACTTATGATGAAAAGTCCATGCTCCAAGGCGATGTCCGCAAGCATTTCGATTTCTGCCTGAGTAAAAACCGTCCCCGTGGGGTTGTTGGGACTGCAGGACAAAATAGCCTTTGTTTTCGGTGTAATAAGTCGGGTGATTTCCTCCCGTGCTGGAAGGTGGAAACCGTTTTCAGCTTTCAGGGTGTAGGGCACTAATGTAACACCGCTGTAAACGGCAAAGCCGATGTAATTCGTATAAAAAGGTTCAAAAACAATGATTTCATCCCCGGGATTGGCCACGGCGAGAAATGCGAAAAACAGAGCTTCGCTGCCCCCAACGGTGGCAATGATTTCATCCGGTTCAAAGGGGATGTTCAGTCTTTTATAATAATCGGAAACGGCTTTTCTGAACTCCGGCAAGCCCTGAGATGGTCCATAACCGAGAACTTCCGGTAAATCGTTACCTAAAGAGGTGAAAAACGGAGCAGGGGTAGCAATGTCCGGCTGCCCGATGTTCAGTTTATAGATTTTTATCCCGCGCTTTACCGCTTCAACTTCGAAGGGCAGCAGCTTTCGAATGGGGCTGTAAGGAATATCTGAAGAACGCTGACTCAACTGGATTTTCATGATGTCTACCTCCAGTAAAGAGAAGTACAACAACCGGTGAATTATTCAACATTTATTTTTCCCTAATCACTCCAGAATGGGAAATTATCCACGTCAGATGAGGACCACTGTGCGAGTAAAAACATTTTCTACCTTGGCAAATTGTGCTTTCTCTGTAAACTATGAGACGGAGAAAAAGAAAATGTGGAAGTTCATAATTTTATGGTCACTGGTTTTCGGGTTGCCTGTATCCTCTTGCATGAACGTTTCAGACTACCTTGAAACAGGTAACTTTGAAAAAGCCGCCCGCCACTGCAATGCAGCGAAATTATCTGAGCAGTCCGAATGCTGGTTTGAAATGGGCAAAGCAGCGGAATCAATAGAGAAATATTCCGAAGCTCTGGAGTATTATCGGTTGGCAAAAAATCCGGCATCTACTATTCGAATCCAGACGAAAATGGTCGACTCGGTTTTAGCCCGGGGGGATATCATTCATGCAGCAGCCCTTCTTACTAAATTCGGGCAGACAGAAAAAGCGTTAAAGCTCTATGAAAAAATTGCTGATAGTTTTTTCAATAAAAACGATTTGAAAAGTGCCTTGAAATACTACGAACTGGCTCGTCTCCCCCATAAAAAAGCCCAGGTTGAATCCCTTGTCTCACAGAAAGAGATACCACCGCGAGGACAATATAAAATGTTGACCCTGAGGCTGCTCTTAAATGGATGGACGAAAACTGATCTTGAAGTTTTTTGCAAAACCCATTGCACCAGCCTTGAAACCCAACTCAAAAATTCTGAGGAATTAAATAGAATAGCCGAATTAATGCATATGGCAGCGTTTAGAAAGCCACTATACGCTATTCAACTTTTCAAGGAAAAATATCCTTTCTATTCCAGAGTTCTAATGAAAACAAGTGAGGCTCTGGAGAAACAGAAAAAGTTTCTGCTTAGTGGTTATGCCGCCGGAGCTTCTGGGGACTTTACTCGCGCATCCCGGCTCTTTGGTCTATCTCTTGATAAAGATCGCGATTTTGGAAAGCCCATGTTTTTTCTGGCCAATACAGATAAAAGGGAATTTAAACGAAGAGCGAGTCTTTACCGCAAACTCAAGCTATCCAACGAAAAGAAATATCTTGAAACTCTGGAAAGTCTTATTGATAATAAAAGGTTAATAATTAACTATGCATTTTATGTTCCTGAAATTCCTACTCAAAAGAGCAAGTTCCAATCTTTTCTTTCCTCTAGAAATAAAAAAATACTTGCCATAATTTCTTCAATTAAAGGAAAGTATATAAAAAATAAAAATGTAGTAATCAAATCATCTGTTATTCAATTCAAAAAACCTGGATTGACCCGCGGCAGTGTAAATAACAACGAAAACGAACAAAACAAAGGAAAAGTTGAAGGAAGCCATATATTCATTTCTCTTCTAGCCAAAGTACATTATGTAAAAAACACTGTATCTTTCCTTGTGTCGATCCGCGTTGGTCCATATAAAGTGTTGGGTTCCTTTTGGTCTGGGCCTTTTGCCCTGGATAATGCCCCGAAAAATGATTCTCAGGGGCGCAAAATTCCACCCCTGAAGAAGGCATCAGCGCTTGATGAGTTGGCTAAACTCATAGCTGACTACCCGAATCTGACAGTTTTCCGCCCATGGCTCGAACTGAAAAAACTGCACGCTGAAAATCCTGAGAAAAAACGATAACCCGCCATTTAGTTACTGTCCTGAAATAGGATTTTAATAAAAATCCTATCAGGCCGCTACTAGACCGCTTGCGGAGTAAAAGGATCGAAATCTAAAAAGTGAATATTTTATTCCATTTTTGTAATTTTACTTTGATGTTAAATGGTTACGACCTGATCCTGCCCCTGTTTCCTGACTGCCTGTCTACCTGTTAAAAATTTCAGGTAATCAGGAAATCAGAAGCAGGAACAGGAAATCAGGGGGCTCATTCCTGAAGCATTTCTTTAAACCGAGTCACAATCGTATTACTCGGGAGCGAACTACCCGAAATCCGGGATGGTTTCGAGCCATCCTTCTTTGTAGATGGCGTATACTCCGAGTAAAATGGCTTCCGCTGTGTCGTGCCGAAGCGGGATTGGGGATTTATTCGGAGATAAAAGTGCTACAGCTCTTGTGGCCATTTTTACTGCTGTTTCTTTTGCGGTTTTACTGTCTTCCATTTGTCTTTCATACATGAAGACTTCCCGCCACGTTTCGGGACTTACAAAAGTCAGAGTCGCACCGACTTTTGTACCTTCTTTTTTCCAGATTTCCCCCAGGGCCCGATCGCCTTCAACGTAAATATATTTTAATGAAGTGAGTTGGCGCAAAATGGTATGGACTGCCCGTTTCAGATTTGCCCTGCTGCCCACATTGTGAGAACGGTACCATAAAAGAGTCCCACGATTGTCAAAGAGCGCGAGGCCCGTTTTCAGCCCCAAATCCACGGCAAGGAGATAGGCTTCCGCATCACTGGACATTTTCATACTCCACAGAACATGGAAAGTTTTCGATAATGGACGCATCCCTCAGCAGAATCATAAAACAATAATAAAAAGAATATTATTTTAATCAATGGATCATCATCCCAAACGTCCTCAAACCTGAATTCGGTGCACCTCCGCGTTGGCAACAGGCAACGAATCGAAACCCTGCACCTCCGCATTCGTAGAACGCCTATAGATAGCCCAGAGCTTCAGCTCTGGGATCTCAATTATACCCACCCCACTTTTTTCAATAGATGCGCTGACGCAGGCGGCGCATCTATTGAAAAAAGTACCTGCCCCCAAAAAAACAGTTGACTAGTGTTAAATTTACACTAGTGTAAATTTATCAGCAGTGGTAATTTGCCACTTACTGGATTGTTTCCCGCAGGTAATTTCGCCAAGCGAATTACAGGACACGAACAAATTTTGCAGAAGGTGTAAGGATCATGAGCGTTTCTGACGAAAGCAGTAAAAAATTCCAGAAGGAACTGAACTCCGGAACGGTGGGACTCATCCTTTTAGCAATCATTGAACAGAGCAAAGAACCCCTTTATGGGTACCAGATCGTTAAAAATCTGGAACAGCATGCGGAGAATCTGCCCATGATGAAACAGGGCGCTCTCTATCCGGTGCTGCGTTCCATGGAAACTTCCGGACTTCTGACATCCAGAGTAGAACCATCTGTCTCGGGGCCTCCGCGAAAATACTACGAAATTACTCCCGCTGGTCGACAAAACCTCGAATCATGGAAAAAAATTTGGAAAGACACAAGCCGCATCGTGAACTCGGTGCTTTCAGGAGGGGACAATGCATCCCATTGATACATATATTAAAACACTTCGTGAAAACTTAAAGGGTGCAGACCCGGTGCTTATTCAGGACGCAGTTTTCGATGCGACTGAGCACCTTACCCGAGCTATGGAAGAACTCATGAAAGAATCTCCGGGAAAAGATGCCGAAAGTTCAGCTGTTGAGGCCATTGCCCGGTACGGAACCCCTGAAGAAATCGCCGGGGCCTATACCAATGAAAGTCCATCTTCACCGCCGGCTCCTTCCGGTTCTTTTGCTGCGAGGTTTTTCGGTGTCATTGCGGACGGGCATACCTGGGGCTCCTTCTTTTACCTGCTTTTTTCCCTGGCTACTGGGATTTTCTATTTCACCTGGGCCGTTACGGGAATCAGTTTGTCCCTCGGATTTATGGTTTTAGTTATCGGTATTCCTTTCATGGGACTATTTCTTCTTTCAATCCGCAGCATTGCGGTGTTTGAAGGGCGTCTCATTGAATGGATGCTGGGTTATCGTATGCCACGACACCCCATAATCGATGTATCTAAAAAAGGTCTATGGGAGCAGTTTAAAAGCTGGCTGAGTGACGGCTATACCTGGAGTGCCATGGCATTTTTCATCCTGATGCTCCCCCTTGGAATCATCTATTTCACGCTGATGGTTACATTTATGTCAATTTCCCTGGCCTTCATGGCTTCCCCCATTGTTTATTTCATTTTCCACCACGACCCGATACAAATCCACGGCTTTGTTGTAGAACCATGGGTTTACTACCTCCTGCCAATAGCCGGCTTCCTCATGTTTTTCCTCACCCTGCACCTCGCCCGCGCCCTAGGCCGCCTCCAATCAATCACCGCCAAATCCATGCTGGTAAAAGGCTGAAAATGGACCCCGCATCCACAGGCGAATGATCCGTTCATTCAACATCGACGTTCGTGTGTTCATTCACGTCTATGTGATTACCCCGGCGCTTTCGCCTGTTCTGGCACAGGCTCATGATCCACCGATTCAACGTCGGCGTTTGGATTTACAGGTGATGTCATTCATGTTTATGATCCGTTCATTCACCGTCGCAATGGGATTCAGGGGTGTGTTCATTCATGTTATGGCCCTCAGATTCACCGTCAACGAATGGATTTGCCTGTGAGCATTCACGTCGATGCGATTACAAAACATCGGAACCTCCGCGTTCGCAAGAACGCCTTTGTATAGCCCGGAGCTTCAGCTCCGGGATCAGGCGTTTACCCCCCCTTTCCCCCTTTAGTTGCGCCGCCGCAGGCGGCGCAACTAAAGGGGGAAAGGGGCTCAGACTCGGCAAAGATCCTTTGGATAATCGACGTTTGAATTGCCCCTTCAAAGTCAGTCACATGACGGATAGTTATTTTCTGAAATAACACTAAAAATTATAAGTGGGAGTCAATGCAAATGAAACTCAACCAGTGGCCTGTAATGTTTATCCTTTTCCTTATGTCCGGATCCTGCGGGGAAGAGGACCAAAAACCCAGGACTCCGCCCGCTACAGTGAGATTTCACAATGGAATGACTCTCGCAAGACTTCAGGATAATTTGACCAATGTTTTTCAATTCAATATTCACGTAGAGAATGAATCCCGCCTGTTCTTTTTCTGGGCAGATATTATTGGCAATACAACAACGAAAACAAAGGCATTGAAAGATTTTAAAACTGATCACACAGTATCAAGGGAGTACCGGAAGTGGAAAATAGATTACGAAAGCCGATTGGCGGCTTATAAGTCAGTTGCTTTTAAGATCCGGGATGAAGGAGTGAGACGGGCCCGTTTGTATGGGAAACTCGAGGCCTGGTTGTACAAAGTAAGAGTTGCCTCGGAATTTTTACATAAAAACGGAGCAATCCCAAAGTTCATTGTAAAAAGAATCGAAGAAGTACTGCATATAAAAATCCTATGAGAAAGCAGCGCACCAGAACCCACCACATTAACACCCTGTAATAATAAATAAATTCAATAATTAATAATTATTTACAAATGACACCAACCTCATTGCGCCCATTTCCATGGGGCCTGCTGGTGTCGTGGTGCATTTTTTTGAACTCTCGAAGTGAGCCGCAAATGCATATATATTTCAACTGCAGTAACACCATTGTGTGGGAAGTGTTTTTTCAACCCTTTTTGCTCCGTTTTTAACACTGAAACATTCGGTGGATTTACAGGGTATTATGGCTAAATGACGGGCAAACCCGAGGTATGGCATTTCAGAAAGAACTTCAAGTTGCGAAACTCGACTATTGCGACATTTTTCGAAATTCAATACAACATTAATATGCTTAAAGCTATCTTCATCGTAACATTTTTAATTTT
>JAHJMN010000007.1 GCA_018821305.1 Myxococcota bacterium | reverse complement strand
ATAAAGTGAGTCCAAAGGGAAAAAGAGCAAAAAAGTGAAGAAAAAACTGATTATAAAGTGATGTATAATTTGAAGACCTAATTACATCGCCCATAGACAGTAAATTTGGTGGACTAACTGTATACAAAGGAAAAAATTGAGGAAAAAATGGCCAAGGAGAGGTTGAAGTAAGTCACTTTTTAAATAAAATAAAAAACTAACCCCGGTTGGTTATTAATGGTCGGATATTTTACTAGAATCCGCAGGTTTTGATCAGGCCGGATTTACGACCATGAAGGCCATTTGAATTGAATGCATTACGATCGAACTTTGCATCCTGAGCATTCTTGAATATCGTTTTGATAAGTGTAGTAGTAGAGGGAGCGCTCACCAGAGGCTGCGTGCCCTTCTGGCATGAGGGTTTCACTGGAATGCCGTTAGCGCCAATAGTGAAATGCAGCTCTCTATCTATCTCGCCGTTGCGAAGGATCTTGCAAACGTACTTACCGGGGTTCTTTTTGAAGAAGGCCTGCCCATCCCCCTGGGGGAAGAAGTAGTTGTACTGCCACCGGGATTTTGCCCCGTTTTTGTTATTGGTATAGTCGTCAAATTCATAGTCGAAACGGCTATTGGTGGTGTTATCCATGGCGAGTACCTTCCCGCCAACGCTGCAATGTATTTTAACAGCACCCTTGTAAGCCATTTCAATGGGCGAAAGTTTATCAGCCCGGGGTAAGCCCCGGGTTGATAACGCCCATAAGCTCCTTTTCCCCCTTTGTTTCGGCGCCGCAGGCGCCGAAACAAAGGGGGAAAAGGGAGGGACAAAAACGCCTGAACCCAGAGGTGAAGCACTGGGCTAATTACAGGCGTTCTACGAACGCGGATCCTTTCTGCGTCCCAATGTGCCCGTTAAAAAACCAAGGCGCAGTTTGAAGTTGCTTTTATTGTTTTCCTAACTAAGATTAAGTTGAACCGGAGTTATGTTTATGAGAGTAGGTCATTTTTTGATTTTTGTACTGATGCTGGGGTGCGGGAAGACTGATTCGGCTAAGGGAGGGAAGGGCAGTGAAGTTGACAAGGTGGGCGTTCCGAATACTGCCGGTGTTATGAAATCCGGGCCTTCTGGTGGGACAATGAAGGGGCCGGATGGTTCAATGATTGGATCGCAGAGCGCAAAGCCCGGACCAACGCCAAACGGAGTAAAAGGTGGAAGCACGGGAAATGCCTCAAATCCTGCAGTGGTGAAAAATGACGCCGCGAAACCTGTAACGCCAGTTGTAAAGAAAGAAACCCCCGTGTGGGACTGGCCCGTAAAAGCAAAGTACGATATTCCAAAGTGCCGTAAGCTCTACTTCCACAACGAAAACCTCGTAAGCGACATCCACCGCGGAAGTGATACAATTGTAGTCTACCGGTACCGCGACGGCAAACTCGAATTCAAAAAAGACATCTGGGTGGGAGGGGGTAACAATTTCTGGCCGCTTCCGGATGGGAAAATACTTTATTTTGCACATTTAAAAACTTATTCAAAATTACAAGGGCTTTTTAATATTTTCATTATAAATGAGAAAATAACTGGAAAAAAGACTTTACACAAAGCATGCGTATTGTCCTCATTGGATGAATGTAAATACTTTAAGAATAAGGGTGGTCTATTTTATTTTCAATGGAATGTAACAACGAGTTTTAAGGATATTGCAGAGTATGAGAAAGTCGAGAACTGGAACGTTGGAGCAATTGATTATGAAAAAGGAAAAATCGTAAAGAAACAGAAAATTAAAGAGCTGGGCTATGATTCTGAACTATATGATTGGGCACTTGGAAATGTAGGAAACTGTAAAATAAATGAGCTGGGGGCAGTCGACATAAACAAAAATATTTCCAATCAAATTTACAAAAATAAAAAAAAAATAATAACTGCTGGAATTTCTAATTTATATAAAAAATACAATTATAAAGACGGGGCCGGAGCATGCAGGAATGGAAAAGCTGATTTGATAATCTACGGAAGTAATGAAAAAAATCCGACGAATCTTTATGACGATGCGCTGATGAAACTGATAAGACCATTCTGTAAAAAATTTCCTGATATATGGTTCACAAAATACAAAATTCAGAACAGACCTGGAGGTGGTTTTATTTTATTGTTTAAAATGGGTTTTTATAACGGCGAGGCCGGGAGTTATTATCGGGAGTACAGTGCGGAGGGCAAGCCCATCGGACCCGTAATCAAAACGCAAAGCGAAGTGGAAATTCTGTCTGAAAATCACTACCGCGTGGTTGACGGCTGTCACTACGAGTACCGTCACCGCCCGTGACCCCCACAAGACGCTGAATGACCGGATTTCCTGCGTCCCGCCATTACATGGCTGCTGGTTTTGTGCATTTTGACCAGGGGTTCAGGATGCGTTGCATCCATCACCCCTGGCTATTGAAGATGGTGTCATTTCATGACGAGCGGGTTACGGGCCGACCGGGCCCTTCGCCCTTGAGCTCAAAGATCCAGGGAATCAGGAGCAGGTCAGGAAATTAAAATCAGGTATGCATAGAATCAAGAACAGGAACGCAGGGAATCAGGAGCAGGATCAGGAACGCAGGGTCGTTTACCAGAAGGTGAGTTTTAAATTATACATTGATGCTGAATGTTTACGCCCTGCTGGGGGGGGCCAACCGGGCCCTTCGCCCTTGAGCTCAAAGATCCAGGGAATCAGGAACAGGTCAGGAAATTAAAATCAGGTATGCACAGAATCAAGAACAGGAACGCAGGGAATCAGGAGCGGGTTCAGGAAATCAGGGGCGTTTACCCGAAGGTGAGTTTTAAATTATACATTGATGCTGAATGTTTACGCCCTGCTGCTGCCCCTGACCCCTGACTTCCTGACTGCCTGCTTTTAAGCCCATTTCAATGGGCGAAAGTTTATCAGCCCGGGGCGTAAGCCCCGGGTTGATAACGCCCATAAGCTCCTTTTCCCCCTTTGTTTCGGCGCCGCAGGCGCCGAAACAAAGGGGGAAAAGGGAGGGACAAAAACGCCTGAACCCAGAGGTGAAGCACTGGGCTAATTAAAGGCGTTCTACGAACGCGGATCCTTTTTGCGTCCCAACGCTCCCGTTAAAAAACCATGGCGAAGTTTGAAGTTGCTTTTGTTGTTTTTCAAACTAAGATAACCGAATGGGAGATATTTTAATGAGAGTAAGTGCTTTTTTGATTTTTGTACTGATGCTGGGGTGCGGGAAGACTGATTCGGCCAAGAGCGGTAAGGGTGGCGAAGTTGGCAAGGTGGGAGCCGATGTGATGAAATCCGGTGTTTCCGAAGTCCCGGATGATTCAATGAGTGGATCGCGGGGCGCAAAAGGTACCGGAGGGACCGGGGCAAAGGCGGATACCGGGCCCGGAAATGCTTCAAATCCTGCAGTGGTGAAAAATGACGGCAAAACAGCAAAACCTGTAACGCCAGTCGTAAAGAAAGAAACCCCCGTGTGGGACTGGCCCGTAAAAGCAAAATACGATATCCCCAAGTGCCGCAAACTCTACTTCCACAACGAAAACCTCGTAAGCGACATCCACCGTGGTAATAATACAGTTATGGTCTACAGGTACCGCGACGGCAAACTGGAATTCAAAAAAGACATCTGGGTGGGAAATGAATTAAGGTTGAGATGGGGTGAATATTTCTGGCCACTCCCCGATGGGAAAATTATGTATACTGCTGACAGTGAAAAGTATACTGCTGACGGTGGATTAAACTGGGAAGGTTCAGAAAATAATATTTTCATAATAAATGAGAAAATAACTGAGCACAAATCTTTATATAATGCGTATGCCACTTCAAATGGATACAGACCTTTCACCTATTTAAAAAATAAAGGAGACCTTGTTTACTTCCAACATGAAGAAAAGGGGAATGTCGGAGCATATTGGATACTATCAATTGATTATAAAAACGGTAAAATAAAAAAGAAACAGAAAATTAAAGATCTGGAATCAGATGAACTGTATGATTGGGCTCTTGGAAACGTCGATAACTATAACTGGCCGTCAACTAACCGGTATGGAAGCCTGTATAAAAATAAAAAAAGAGTAGTTAGAATTGATATTTCGGTATTTGATAACACTACGACATATAAAGTGGCGGCGGGGGAGTGTTTGTTCGGGAAAGCTGACATTCTGATAGCGGGAAAAAATGAGAAGAATCCGACGAGCCTTTATGACGAGGAATTGAAAAAAATAATAAAACCGCATTGTAAGAAAGCGCCCCTTGTTTTTGTGAATAAATATCGCATTCAGAACAGACCCGGGGGTGGGTTTGTTGTTAATTTTACCATTGGTGTAAAGCCCCTTGACCGACGTTACCTTGCAAAGGCCGGGAGTTATTATCGGGAGTACAGTGGGGAGGGCAAGCCCATCGGGCCCGTAATCAAAACGCAAAGCGAAGTAGAAATCCTGTCTGAAAATCACTATCGCGTAACAGAAGGCTGCCACTACGAATACCGCCACCGCCCGGTCACGAAATAACCAAAGATCAGGGAATCAGGAGCGGGATCAGTACATCAGGAGCGGGATCAGGAAATCAGGAGCGGGATCAGTACATCAGGGTCGTTAATCTTAAGGTCATTTTAAAATTGTAAATTAATGCTGAATGTTTACGCTGCCGGTTTGCCTTTTTAATCCGTCAGAATGGGATGTATTCGATGATGAAGGGGTTTACGTAGTCAAATGTTTCCGTAATTGTCAGAGGTGAGGCGTCGAGGTCAAGATTGAGTGAGTAATCCGGGCCGGCAAAATTATCTTCTGTCATTTCAAATCGGACAATCCATGAATTTCCCGTTACGGTGTTTTTATTATAGTCTCTCATATCCCAGACAGCTTCAATTGTGCCGTGTCCGTGTCTTGTGGCGGTGGTCACGGCATCCACTGTATTTTCATCACTTTCACTTCGCCAGTCATGCAGGTAGTAGTCGTAGTGGTAACCGGATAAATACACCGTGCGGACGAACTCGCCGTCGGGAGTCATAATCCACAGTGCAGAAGTGCTTGAAGGGGCAAAACGCCCATGAACTGTTGATGTGGTCAGGGAAAAGTGGACCTCGCCGGGAGGCTCAGTGGTGGTATTAGTGTTGTTAGTGGTACTGGTGTTGTTAGTATTGTTTGTTTGAGTATTGTTATTATTATTGTTTTCTACAGAATCGCTACAGGATGACAATACAAAAATTATTAACCAGAGGATTTTAAATTTCATTGGGACCTCCGGATATAATATACATCGGTTTATTGTGGAATCAAGACTCTTAATTGTATATGAAAGTAGATTAGAAGCGGAGGACTATGCGGGCTTGAATACTGTGGGCGCTGTTTGCGTTGGCACTGTAGGTACCATAAATGGTTTCCGTACGTTCCATGGCATCAAGGGGGTAGAAAAAGCCGTAAGAAAGGCCGAACAGGATGCTTTTGTCCTGTGATTCATACGCAAGATCGAGGTTCATTTCAGCACCGTAAAGAACGGAGTTTCCAGGTGTGGCAACGGGTTCGTTGGCCATGGGAAGCAGGGCCATTCCTGTGAACCTGAAGTTGTTTACTTTGTACTGCATGTCGAACTTTGTGTAGGTACTGTTGTAAACTGCGCCCATGAGTTCGCGATAGAATATCATGCCCACATGATAATTCGGGTGGAACATGAAAAGAGTATTCTTTGAATCAGAACCGTTAGCCGGGAATGGGGACAGGAACATGAAGTGAGTTCTGCCGCGTTTGGCAACGTTTTCATATTGATCGTCGCCGCTGGCATAACCCAGTTCAAACTTGAAAGTGAGATCGGAAGACCATTGATAAGTCGCACGGAAAACACCGCCGAGACTCATGAATGTAAGGTCGTCACCGGGTTTAGACATTCCTGTTCCGTTTTCAGTTGTTACATCGGAAAGATTGGTAATCCAGCCGTATTTGCCTGCGACTTCAAGCTGAAGGAGAAGTTTGCCTTTGCGGTATTCAAGCCATAAATCGGGAATTGCCATGAAGGACTTACGATTTTTCAAAGAGTCTGCCAGTGTTGTGGGATCATTGGATGTATAAAGAACATTTGAATATTCATCGGAATAGATGTTCCCGATACTGTAGAGCTGACGACGAATTGTAAGATGGACACCGATATCGAATACTCCAAGTCCTTCAGATAACCGTAACTTGCGGTCGCTTTTTGAGTGTTTTCTTGTGACAAAGAAGGTCCATTGACTGGCATCGTCGAAATCATCGACATCCATGGGCTGTCCCATAGTCTGCCAGGGATAAAGTAACTGACTGGTATAACCCTGACTTGCAAAATCCCAACTTGCTCCGAAAGCGAGTTTCAAAGAAGGAATTTCGGACTCGATTGAAACGCGATCTACACTGTCCCCGTAATCGTCATCGATTCCGTTGCCGGCGTTGTGAACCATTCCAAGACCGAAATGGTTGGGAACACGACCGAATTTCAGGTCGAATAACTTCATGTTAACTTTACCGTAAAGGGTTTTAAAACGGATTACGTCCCAGGTGCTTGTGACTCCGCCTTCGACGGGAGCCTGAGTTCCGGTGTAACCATTATATGGTGACCACGGAGAGTTGCCATAAGCATAGGTTTGTCCATAAGGAGAAGAACCTAGAACGTAATTATCAAAGATATCAATCGATGAATGAATTGAAATAGTTGTATTCGGCCGGATAACGGGATTCAGGCGCAGCCGCATGTTGGTGCTTGTAATTGTGTGGTAACGGCAATGCTTGGGCGGATTTGCGCTTGTGCAGTCCGAATCGTATGCAAGAAGAGGATTGGGGAATGGGCTTGAACCGCCGTCATTATTGCGTAATCCGAGATCGAGGCGATAGAAATAATCACTGCGAAGTCTCATATAGCCCCCAAGAGAAAAAAGCTGTGTTGACGGGGGTTTATTCAAGTAATCATCTTTTTCTGTTAATTCAGTTGCGTTTTTATTCTGATCATCACCTTTTTTGATGACCATTTCTTTCTCATCTTTGGGCCCCTGATTCATTTGAGGACCCATACCCATTTGTGCACTGGCAGATATCGCGTAAGTAACTAATATAGAAAAACAAAATGCAAACGAAAATCTCATGTAAAGCTCCCTGTCCTCCAGATTTATCCGGGGAAAGATAATATTATTCGCAAAGATCCTGATAAAGGGGGCTGCGAAACAGCGACACTATATTGTCAACTAACGGGTTCGGTCAAGGATTTTAGTCCCGTTATCATATTATTATTTCAAAAAATCACATTTTTTTTTCTCAGTCACTTATATTTTCGTGTATATTAGGCCTCTTCCGGTTATCTGGATTTTTACCAGTTACCGTCCTGAAGTATGGTTTTTCCAGATTTTTCACAATTTTGTAGCTCAGGACTCACTGTTTTCAAAGAAAACAGTTGTCGTCTAAGCGAATTGCGAAGCAAATCTGCATGCGGGACGATTTCCTGCGGAAATACGTTTTAGACAGTAACCGCAAAGTATTGAATTTTAGAACACGGCCTGTATTCGGCTTCTTCCAGTTAACTGGATTTTGACTACTTATGACTTTAATTAAATTTTTAACTTCTGTCGTTCGTTTGATGAGACCCATGCAATGGGCGAAGAATCTCCTTGTTTTTACTCCGGCAATGTTTGCTGGAATACTCGGGGATTACCGCGGACAACTCTACTCACTGGCTGCATTTGTGGTTTTTTGCCTTGTCAGTTCATCAATCTATATATTAAATGATATAAAGGATGCGCAGCGTGATCGCCTGCACCCGGAAAAACGATTCCGGCCCATTGCATCCGGTGAAATCTCACCTCGACAGGCGTTTTTTATATGGAACTTCATTACAATTGCTGCTCTCATCGTAGCGCTTTCAGTTTCCTGGAAGGTTGCAGCTATTGGTGTCGGTTATATTATTGTAAACGTCGCATACACCCTTAAACTGAAGCACGTCCCGTGGCTGGATATAACTTCAATTGCCCTGGGTTTTATTTTCCGGATACATGCAGGTGCCGCGGCGGTGGATGTCGTTGTTTCCGTGTGGCTGACAATAAATACTTTTCTGCTGGCGGCCTTTCTCGGATTTGGCAAGAGGTACCATGAACTGGGGGCGCTGGGGGTTTCAGCTCCTGAATCAAGACCGGTTCTGAAGTATTATACAATTAAATCTTTGGCAAATATCATGAAGTTTTTAATTGTCGCCATTCCGTTTACCTTTATGGGTTGGTCTTTTGCCCGGTTTTCAGTTAAGGATGCTCTTTGGATAGCTTTGACGGTGCCGGTTATAGTTTTTGCTCTCTTTCGCTTTTTTCAGATTTGTTCGGACACTGCAAGATTTACATCCCCAACGGATGCCATGCTGAGAGATTTTCCCCTGATTCTGTCCACTGTAGTATGGTCCGGGGCGATGGTGGGGATTTTATATTTATGATTGAAAACAGCAATCGGAGGTATTTATTATGAAAAAAGCGTATTTCGCTGGTGGCTGCTTCTGGGGTGTTGAATACTATATGAAAAAAATTACCGGTGTTATTTCCGTCACGAGCGGTTTCATGGGAGGGCATGTGGAAAATCCCACCTACAGGCAGGTGTGTGATACAAACACCGGGCATGCGGAAACGGTTGAAATAGTTTATGATTCGGCGCAGGTTTCTTTCGGAGAACTTGCCAAACGTTTTTTTGAGATTCACGACCCGACTCAGGTGGATCGACAGGGACCAGATATTGGACCGCAGTATCGGAGTGCAATCTTTGTTGCAGATGAGAATGAACGTGAAATTGTTGATGAACTCATCTTAGCTCTTGAAACAAACGGTTATGATGTTGTTACGGAAATAGAAAATGTCGGGGTCTTTTATCCTGCGGAAGATTACCACCAGAATTATTATGCGAAAACCGGCAAACATCCATACTGCCATGCCCCTGTAGAACGTTTCTAAATTCGATTTCGGAGAAATACGATAATAATTTCAGGTAGACAGGTAGTCAGTTAAACAGGGACAGGCTCAGGTCATAAGCATTCAATATCAATGTAAAACTACAAAAATGGAATAAAATATTCACTTTTAATATATCGACTTTGTACTCATGAAACGGTCCAGACTATGGGCATAAGCACATAACAGGATCATGTGGACTTGCGGTTTTTAGGTGATATACTTCCATTCGTTATGAGAATAAAACTTTTTTATACAATATTTTTTATTGCCATTTTCTTAAATATTTCCTGCACTGTGGACGAACGCAACTATCGACAGGAGGATGAGCCTGAACAGATCTGTAGCACGGACTGGGACTGCCCGCTGACTCGCGTCTGCTCCGAGGCAGGAATATGCATCGCCGCTGACGGATGTCTCGCCTGCCAGAATTTACCCCATGCACAGCCTCAGTGTTATCATGGGCTTTGCCTTGTGGGGGCGTGTCAGGGTGGCTGGTTTGATGCAAACGGGCTTTATCAGGATGGATGCGAGTATGAGTGCACTCAATCAAATGGTGGAGTAGAAGTTTGTGATCAAATTGATAACGATTGCAACGGCAAAGTTGACGACGGCTTTGATCTGGAATCCGATGTTTTAAACTGCGGTAGCTGCGGAAATGAGTGCGTTGCTCCCTCCAATGCTTCTCCTGTGTGTACTCCTGCCGGCTGTAATTTCGTGTGTAATTCAGGTCATTGGGATATAGACGGCAATCCCGATAATGGCTGTGAATCCGAGACCTGCACTCCCACAGCGGGTGGCGTGGAAATATGTGATTTGCGTGACAATGACTGTGACGGATTTGTGGATGAAGATATTGTAAAAGACACCGCTGAAAGCTGTGGTCTCCTCTGTGACAACTGCAATTTCCCCAATTCCGAAAGTGCCTGCGAAAATGGGAAATGTGTGATTCTGTCTTGTCTTGATGATTGTCAGGATCTTAACGGTGAAAAGTCCGACGGGTGCGAGTATTGCTGCACTCCAACTGCCGGTGGTGTTGAAATTTGCGATAATATTGATAATGATTGTAACGGCCTTGTGGACGAAGGTCTTCTTTGTTCATGCCCCGAGAATATGGTCCTGATTGACAGCCTGTACTGCATTGATATTTACGAAGCATCCCGCCCCGATGCTACCGCTGCAAACGCTGGTATCGACAATTCAAGATGTCAGAGTGTGGCGGGAGTAAAACCCTGGGCCAACGTAAGCCTGCAGGATGCATCTGATGCGTGTATTGCCAGCGGTAAAAGGCTTTGCACTCCTGAAGAGTGGGAAAAAGTCTGTCGTGGACCCAATGTTACAGAATACAGTTACGGTAATGATTATGATACTCAAATTTGCAACGGTATTGATACCTACTGCTATTGCGGGGAAGGAAGTTCCTGTGAAAGTGTAACTGAGTGTCCTTTTGCTCATTGCTTCCACACATGCGGAGCAAGTTTTCATCCCGAAATAACTGGGCTTTTCCCGAATTGTACAAATGGATACGGCGTATATGACATTACCGGAAATCTCTGGGAGCGTGTTCAGGGCGGAGCCGGGCGTGGGGGCGCCTACAACTGCAGTAATTCCGAGATACTCCATAAATGTTCATATGTTGCTGACTGGGGTACCGATGCCCGCACAAACTTCGGATTCCGATGTTGTTATGATGGACAGTAACCACTTAATTGGCGAATTTTTAATGTCCGTAATCTCCGGACTTGACCTGCTGCACAGGAGGCACTCATGAGCCTTAGGGGTGTTCCCTTTAGAAAACTCTGGATGAGCGCTGTCGAGGGTCTTATAATTACAATTATTGCCTTCGGTATTGCGATTGCTTTTAATGCTTTGCGTAAAAACGGGGTTCCCCTCGTGCGTAAAACTCCATTCAGTGTTTATACTTTATGTCCTGAGGTCGGCACGAATCTGCCGGAAATAACCATTGATAAGTTAAAAATGGGGGAAAAACGGTTGTACTACGTGGATAGTCGTCTCAGTAATGAGTACTGCAGTGCCCACATTCCCGGTTCACATTTTATGCCGGTTTATCCCATTGACATGCCGGATTTCAAGCCACTTCAGAATCTTCCGGAAGGCAGCTGGATAATAGTCTATGGTCAGGAAACAGTGAAGAGTGATGAGCGCATGGTTACGGAACTTGTCAAACTGAAACTCCGTGGTGTTTACATCCTCAAAGGTGGCCTCAAGGCATGGAAAGATGCGAAAAGACCTGTAAGTAAACTTGAAATTAAAACTGTGACTGAAGTTCCGACAAAGGCACTGTTTGTTGATGCTTCAGCGGAAGAACTTTTTGCAAAGGAGCATGCCGCCGGAGCTGTCAATATTCCACCGGAAGTTGATCTTCCTCCGGAGACGGAGAAACTCACGCAGGTTTCAAAATATGCTGGAGTTATTGCAGTTTACAGCCAGGGTGATGATTCCGCAGCCCAAAAGACAGCCTGCGAACTTTCAGCCCGGGGCATTAAAAACGTGCAGGTGGTAACAGGAGGCATTGACGCTCTGAGGAAAACGGGGGTGAAAATTGAGTCAGGAAAATAGCATGACACTACAGCGGTTCTGGAATCACCCGGCTCACTCATGGGTTTCCCTGTTACCGAGACTCATCACGGGAATTACTTTTATTATCGCCGCATGGCCCAAAATCCTGAATCCCGATGATTTCGCCTGGAGCATCAACATGTATCAGATGCTCGGTCGGGAATACATCAACTTCATGGCTGTTACGCTTCCCTGGCTCGAAATGATTACCGGGGTCGCTATTATCATTGGATTTCGCACCAGAGCAATGGCCTTTTTGCTTTGTGGTATGCTCGTAATGTTCATAGTTGCCCTCACATACGCCATTGTGAACCACATTGAAATGCCCGGGTGCGGATGCTTCAGCCAGGAAGGGGCAAAAGCCATAGACGCCTATAAATCAGAAGTCGGATACGGGCTTTTGATTCGCGACTGGCTTATGTTTTTTGCCATGGGTTACGTATGGTTATTTGATGACGGCCGCATCGGAGTGGACGGCTTGATCCGGCGATTCAAAAAATAAAAAACGGAGAACTGAAATGAAGAAACTTGCGATTCTTAGTGTATTTACAATTTTAGTTACATATTCCGCCGGGGTGTCAGCTTTTCCCTGGGAGAGCCTGAAAGATTGTACTTCGTCGAAACTTACGGTGCCTCAGAAAAACCGTGCACTCAAGCTCATGGGGGATATTTCCAACTATCACGGATGTCCTCAATCCATTAAAAAGTGCGTTGAAAAAGGTAAAAACCAGACGGCGCTTTTTGCCGGGGGTATGATCTGCCGCATGATTCTCGACGGAGCAGGGGATGCACGAATTAAAAAAGCAGTGGAAGAGCGCGGAAAATCCCTTCATCCGTTTAAGGCCAACAAATTCAACCACCGAAGCGCTTTATGTACGGGTACGATTTCAACTAACACCGTGGTTATTGATGTTTTCAGTGATTTCAAATGCCCTTACTGCCGGAAAATACTTCCCATGGTTAAAGACCTTGGAAAGAAACGCAGCAACATTGTGGTCTGTTTCCGTCATTTTCCAACGCTTACTCACGGAAAACATGCAATAACCTCTTCTCTTGCAGCGGAAGCAGCGGCAAATCAGGGGAAATTCTGGGATTACCATGACCTTCTTTATGCGAATCACACCAAGGACTCCCAGTCCGATTATGAAAGTTTTGCCGAAAAACTTGGGCTGGATCTTTCAAAATTCCGCAAAGACATGGCGTCCCGGGCAGTTCGCAAGGTTGTAAGCGCCGATAAAGGGGAAGGGCTTAAAGCTCAGGTTCGGGGCACGCCCACTATATTCATCGACGGTAAAATGTTCACCATGAAATACACTCTGGAACTCTTCCTCAGTATAATTGATGAGCAGACGATGCTCAGGACCGGAAAAAAATGATTACAGGTATAGTAGCCGGATTTCTTATTTTATTTTCCGGGCAGAATCCGGAGTTTCAGGTTAAACTGGCGAAAGCTCAACTCCTTCAGAAAGCCGGAAACTGTGGCCAGGCCATGCCTGTGTTTGAAGAATTACTTAAAATAGATTCTTCCAACTCTGAAGTACATTACTATAAAGCGCTATGTCACATTCAAACTGAGCAGTGGACGAAAGCTGAAGATGAACTTCTGGAAGTTTACGAAGATTTCAGTAATAATTTTTCATATCTAACGGTTCTTGGTGAAGTGAGGTTGAAACTCGCAAAGTATACCTGGGCCATGAAGCACTTTAAAGCTGCTCTGGACATTCGAAAAGACGATGTAAAAGTCAGATATTTTCTCGCATTCAGTCTTTTTCACCTGAAAGATTGCAATTCTGTGCGTTCGGTGCTGGACTACGACGGAAACTGGGGAACATACAAGGCGAAAACCGTCATATTACTTTCCTTGTGTTCAGTACGTGAGAAAAAACTGACGCAGGCAAGGAATTTATTATGGCGTTACAGGTCTTTCGGTGGTGACGTTACAAGCCTGCTTGACATGGTTTTCGTGCAGGAACTGGGGCTTAAACGCACAATGGGAGGCTACTGGCGGATCAATCAAGGGTTTGACACAAATCCCACGGTGGATCCCGATCTTCAGGTTAAAAGTGATGGTGGTTTTTTCACCCAGGCCCGGGGTAATCTTTATCTTAATTTCCCGAAGTTTGAGAGTTCATTTACCGTTGAACGAAACTGGTACTGGTCACAGACGGGAGTCGAAGAATATAAAAGGGTCAACTCCTTCAGTTCGTGGAATCTTTCCGGTGATGCACGTTTTGTTCACCGCTACCTTGATAACGGAAACCATTCAGCTTTCTCCGCCGGTTATCAGTTCCGGCTTATTCGGATTGATGGTGGCGAGGGAATTCCATTGGAACCACAAGCTTTCATGTATGCCGAAACCCATGGTTTAAGTCTCACTTATCGCCAAAGTTACGGAAAAAACTACACCGTAGAAACATCATTTCAGCCTTCCTACACCGTCATGAGAGATTCCGATCGTACGGGGCTTTCCCTCACACAGAACTTGACTCAAGCAATTTTCTTTCGAAACGGTAAAGTTAAATGGTTTCCGTCTCTTTCCGCGACTCTCACAGATGCTTCATGGGACGCATGGAAATCCGTATCCGTCTCCTTCTGGAACGGAATAAGCATGGTTTTACCTTGGAAATCAGACCTTGCATTCTGGGGCAGCGCTCAGTGGCGGCATTTTCCCTACAGCGCTGATGAAATGCCTGATAATGCAAATCCGTGGCAACTTCCTTTCGATACAAACCGCACCGACTGGATGTTAAGTACCGGGATAACCATAGGGCGGAAAATCAAAACAACTTTCAATCCAAGGCTTGAACTTACATTTTCTCATTCATGGAATAATTCAAACTCTCCGGTTTATGATTACAATCGTACAGCGGTATATTTATCCGTTTCCGGAGAGTTCGGAATACTCCAGTAGGGCAATGCCATGAATATTATCTCTTTTCTTTTTATTTTGTCCCAGGCTTCGGGCCCGGCTCCACGAATTAAAACAGTGCATTTTTCCGGAGTGATGAACAAAAAGTGCAATGCTGATACTTGCCGAGTTACTACAGGTGCTGGTTCGAGAGCAAAGTTTTTAATTGACAGCAAAACCGTGGTTATTTCGGATGAAAACGCTTCATTCAGGTTAACCAAGATGGGTGTTGTTAAATTCGAGGCCGGATATTTCAATGTATACACCGTTGGGGCAATGGATTTACGCTTTGGAGATGTCACCGGTAAAGTGGCATCGCAGGCTTCTTTTAAAGTTGCAAATGGGCGTTTATGTATGATTTCCGGTGCGCTAACCATTGGTAAAAATAGTATTTCTACAGGGCGATGTATTTCGACATCCGGTGTTGATTCCGTATTGAAAGCTCCGGCAATATTTAAGAAAATCACTTTACTGTCTACATCGGGCAGGATGTTCAGAGTTGCATTGAATTTCATGCAAAAAAAGGGCTTTTCCATGGGGGCTCTTTTCGGAAACAGCGGAGGTGAGGGGGCTACAAGTTCCAGTGCCGGAATGTGTTTAAACGATTCATCATCATCTTCTGCCGGTAATGTCGGCACCGATAACCAGACGGTGATCAAACCACCGCCCATGACAAAAGTAACGGTGGTGATTCCCGGAGGTCTGAAATGAAAAAACTCACAGGTTTTCTTGTAGCTGCTCTGGCAATTCTAACCACTGGCTGTTTCGTGGATGAAACGGATTATTATGCATCCGTGAAACTCAATCTGCTTTTCCCCGGGGGGCAGAAATCACTTCTTTCCCAAGGGCGGATGTACGCAAAACTACACATAAGTGCTGATGATTTGCCCGAAGCCGTCTCGGATTCCTGGGACGGGGAGATTTCTGATTTGGATGTTTCGTTAAGTGTATCCCTGATTTCTGGCTCCGGCCGTAAGGCAGCGGTTACAGTGTTTACAAACGATGGGGAATTTCAAGGGTGGAGCTGGTATGCTGAGGATCTACTTATTGAAGGTAACGATGTTACTTTAGATGCTCATTTAACACCGATGAAAGTCTTTCCTCTGGATGCACAACTGACGGAAATACCGGCAGAATACACGGAAATTGAATTTCAGGATGTAGATACGGGAGTGACTTTCGCGTCCTATCCCGTAGCAGAAGCAGTTTACGTTCCTGCACTTCCCTGCGGCCGATTTATTTACGCAATTCTAAAAAAGAGTGGCGGAAAGAAAATCCTTTATTCTCAAGTCATTTACAGCCCCACGTCTACGCCCCTCGAGAAAAACCTGACCTGGGAAAACTGACAATCACGGGCATATACAAAAAAATAATATTGACACAAAAATTTTAATATGATATTTAATATCAATATTTATAGGGAGGCCCATATGCAAAGGGTTAGCGTTCAAAAATTTTTAATACTATTAATTTTTATATTATTTGCAACCGTTTCTTCTGCCGGTGCAAATACCAGATCCGATGATGATGACGATAATGCCGTAGCTGAACCAGCAAATAAAAGCAGGAGTAAATCTTCAACTAATGATTTATTCAGTAGAATTCTTATAGAGGGAAGTATTGATTTGAGAGATTGCTTTTCCTATGCTCCCGGTCTGAAAGTAAGTGTTTTTGTTCCAGTTATGAAATATTTATTATTTGGAGGATCTTTCCAGTATCAGGATATGGGAGAGAAAAAGGATGGCGATTATAATGTTATTGGAAAATATTACAGTGGCTCAATTGATGCAAAACTCTTAATCCCCATAAATTCAAAAGTCGCGGTAAATGGAATATTGAGCTTTGGTTTAGGGCGTTTTGAAATAGAAGAAGAAGATTATGGGTTCTATGTAAATGAAGATTATGGTTATTTGATATTTTTTGGGGGTGGTGGACAATATTCTGTAATGGACAAACTTTCTATTGGTGTTTTGCTTGGTATGACAAAAACGGGATCCTGGCACTCTCCTGTCAATATGGAAAATATGTTCAGCATTTCTTTTACAATTTCCTACAAACTTTTATTTTAAAAGGAGTTTTCAATATGAAATTTTTATTAGTTGCATTATCAGTTCTATTACTCACCAGTTGTGGCTTTAGTGGAGGCATTCTCAGAGATTCAATTACCCAGGTAAAAGTCGACAAAGCAAATTTTCGGGTTGTAAAATATGGGGTTACTACATCAAAAACAATTACGAGCGTACTTTGTGCAATTCCAGCCGGTTCATCCCAACCTTTTTCGGACATGATGGAAGATTTGCATAAAAAAGCTGGACTCAAAAAAAATCAGATGTTCATTAACTTCAGGCAGGATTACGCATTAAAAGCATTTCTAGTCTTTTTCTGTATATCGACACATACTTTGTCTGCAGATATAATTCAGTTTTATCCAGATAAAAAATCATCGTCGGTAGTAGTTGATAACACCGAATCAAAACCCGAACCGACCGAGCGCGTCCGAAAGCCAGAGCCTTCTGGAAGCGATAATGAATCTGCTCCTGTGGAGAAAAAGAGTAGAAAAAATGTCGAAGCCAACCCATTTTAAAATTTTCGTTTCCTGAAATTCGCTTCGCGAAGGATTTTATTAAAAATCCTAACAGGCCACTAGTAATATTTTCAACACCTTGCGGTTACTGTCCTGAGCGAAAAATCGACGAAAATTTTGATTTCCGGTATTTCAGGACAGTAACTACTTAGGCTTTTATTTTTTGCCGTATTTTTTCTGGAAGGATTTGTGCAGGGCTTTGTATCTCTGGGCGTGTTCTTCGTATTTCTTCATCAGGGTGCGGATTTTTGAATTTTCCATTGGTTCCCAGGCCATTTTTATCTGCTTTTGGTACTCAATATATATATCAGTGATGCAATTGAGCATTTTTACGTCGTTTGACCTGATTTCCTTTATTTCGGAAAGAGGAGCAGGCAGTTTGGAAACCTTTTCCGGGAACTTTTTAAACTCTCGAATTTTGATTTCTATCTCTTTTTTGTAGGTGTTGTTAGCGGACTTACGCCATTTCGTAAGCCATTTAAGAGTGTTTTGATAATGCTTGTCGCTTTCACCGACTATCTTCTGGGATGCATTGACATATTTCACGTAATGGTTCCGGGCTTTTCTTTTTGCGTCGGTATCCTTTTGTCCATTAGCATAAGTTGGGAAAAAACATGCAAATAAAACCAGGGCAGTGATTATTTGTCTCATTTGTTACTCCGTAAACCTCAATAATAGGATTTGTCCAGTTCTTTTCTTATACGTTCAGATGTTTTCAGATATTTAGGCATAGACGGTCTTTTTTTAAGAGCACTTGAAATTTCAAACCAGGCAGCGTGATACATGGAAGACCGCTGCAGCATGACACTTCTGAGCCAGGCGAGCTCAGATGAATCCTGGTAAAAAATCCGAAGATATGTTGATAAATTCCATGCCTGAGTTGTCCATTGACCAAATTTCACAAGAATACCTACAAACCGTAGCGCATCAGCGGGATTTCTATATGAAACACTGACAGCTTTTTCCAGAAACATTTTTGCTTCACTGCTTTTTTCAATGGATGCCTTAACCGCCAGTATGCCCCAGGCGGAAGCAGACAGGTCAGAATAAAGAGTTCCTTTAACTGCTTGATATATTTCATCCCAGGGGGCCCCGGCGGCAAGAAGGATTTCCCCAGCTCTTATGGCAGCCCTGTGTTTCAGGGGGCCGGAGCCGTCAGCAATTTTCAATAATACTTTGAAATATTCCCGATTGTTAAGTGCCAGGTTTGCCAATGACATATAATATTCCAGCATGCCTGATGGTTTTTTTATTCTGATTGATTTCAGTGTTTTTAAAAGTCCCACTCGATCCTGATAATCCAGGAAAAAACGCAGTCGAGACGCCAGTTCACCGGCATCGGTTCCCGGTTCTGCCTCCACGGAAGATGACAGAAGTGTAAGATAGGTATAATATTCAACAGCATCAACTTTCCCGGCATCAAGGGAGTTTTTAATGTGCTTTCTGGATTCGTCCCAGTTTTCTTCTTCAAACAATGCTTTTCCCCGGGCGAATTCAAGATTGCTTGTGTCAATCTTGCGCTCAAACTTGGAAATCAGTGTTGCCGCGGCGGCATAGCGCTTCAACTTTACCAGTTCAAAAATCCGCTTGTTCAGGGGCGGAATAATCCTGTCCACAGCTTCAGTTCCACCAAACCATGTTGGCATTGTTCTAAGAGTGGTCATAAAAGACATGATATCATTTTGTAATTCAGGTTCGTAGTACATCCATGGTTTAGAGACGAGCCATGGAAACATACTAACCAGATTCTTTCTGGCTTCCGGAGTCTTTTTAACGGGGCCGATTTTGGAATCCCCTGCAAACATTCTTCCGTAGTGAAAAGCCTTTTTAAAGAATATGGAACTTACTGGAAATGCGTAGTTATCTGGAAGCGACAGTCGCAAGGCCCATGTCATCCAAAAATCATGGAGTTCACTGACATTAATCAATTGTTTCGTCCATGTAACGTTGCCTATATTGACTTTAGCTGTGAATTCAAGAGCTTTTACGATGGATTCACTTTCCCTGATACCATCTTCTCTTCGTCCAAGACCGTTGAAGTAGGTCCTGATAGTTTTTGATGCTTTTTCGTATTCTTCCAGGGCGAGATACATAATTGTGAGGAAATACTGCTTTTCCAGGCCACGCTGTCGAGCGAAAATTTTAACCAGTTCCTGAATTTCCGCAGTTGAGGAAGCATTCATAACCACGGGAGCAGAAAAATATAGAAAACAGTCATTAGTGATAGGCGCAAGTTTATGATACTTCATGAGATATCTTGCGAAAAAAGGATCAAAGCCTTTTATTTTTACAATAGAATTAATCGCCTCAATAGTACTTTCGAAATCCTTTGAATTAAGAATTTTTCTAAAAAAAGGAGCCGGACTCTCCGGGTTTTTCTGGGGAAAAAGTGGTTTAAAATTTTCAGGGTTTTTAATAACTTTAAGTTCTGGAGGTGCCAGGGGCATACAGTTACCAGTGGTTTCAGGATGCAAGGGAAGAAGCCGCTTTTTAAACAATGTAATAACAGTAGAAAATCGGATTCTGTTTGAATTTACCAGTGTGTCATAAGTTTTAATATTGCCGTTAGAATCGTGAATTTCGATTATTCCAAACCAGGGAGCACCGCAGGGGGGGTGAGCAGACTTTTTTTTTGTGTATCATCAAAAAAACTGAATAAATTTTTTGTGAATACTTCATCTTTAGGAATTTTAACGCGCTGGGGATCATTGCGGCCAATGCTGTGGGAAAAATAAATACTTCCATCCCTCGACGCTTCAAGACTGTAATTGTTTGTAATCCCACTTTTGTTAAGTGACCAGGAATATTTTACTTTAACCTGAGCTTCGACGTTTGTCGGAAAAATGTACAAGGAGATCAATGCCGCGATAAATATCCAGATACCATTTTTTAATCGCCGGATAAATTCCCGCAGAAGGCTGTGGATTCCTTTTTCCCTTGTCAGCCATTTAATTCCATAGACTCCCGCTTCCGGATTGTTAACTATTTCCGCAGATAAAACAATTGGTTTCAGGGATTTCTCAGATCTGATTTCTATTGAGATAGTCTGCCCGATCAGGTCTTTAACGGAAGTTTCGATACGTGCACCACCCTCAGCTATGTCAAGGAGACGTGCCGGATATTTTGGTGGTGTTCCGGGAATTCGAAACATGACATCCAGTGCAATGGACAGGCGCGGATACCGTCGTCGCCTTGAACCTTCGTTATTGAAATAAGTGCTCAGGAAGAAATCAATCTTTTCAATTTCAGGTTCTTCCAGTTTAAATGTGTAGCCGCCTCGAATCCCTTTTCGAGGAATTGATTTCTGGTATTTAATTATGTTTCCAATTAGCAGAAGGTTTTCACTTATGCCCTGTACATGGAGTTCAACGGTTGCCGTACCTTCATGGGGATTTTTTAAAGAAACAGGGCAAAACAGACTTCCATCTGATTTATTAAAAGAATCATTGAGGTCATCGATCGCTGTAAAGTGAGATTTAAAAAAATACATATCAGTCAAGTACCTGTTCGAGTTTGATGGCCAGATTTCCGGAAATACTTCTAAAAAGAGCGATTTCCATTGGATGCCATTGCTGGGAAGAACTGCATGAATTAAAAATGAGTCCACCCCATAAACTACTGTTAACAAATAATGGAATAATGACAAGACTGTCAATTCCTGAATTTATAAATAAATGTTTTATTATTGAAGGTATATTTGATAAGTCTCCGGATATAAAAGACTTTTTGTTGAGAAGGAGGGGAGTGAAAAATTTACTGAATTCATCGGTTAAAACTGGCGAAAAGGATTCGGTATCAGTTGAGAACTCAATAAAGAGGGAACCGTCATTTTTATAAGAAAAACAGTGAATGCCTTTTACAGGAGTACTTTCAGCAAGGGGGCTTTCAATAGTCCTGAGTGCTTCCCAGGGATCAGAACTGGATAGAAGTTTTTCGAGAAATAGAGCCTTGATTTCCATCAGTGCATTAACACCGGAATTGTCTCCGGGAAAAAAGCGTTTCAGTGAGTTTTTTGTTCGATCCACAAGAGATTGAACGTGTTTTTCACTGAATGCTGTGAGTTTTTCCCTCAGTTGCTCCATTATTTTCATTCGAGTCTGGACTCCTGCTGCATTATAACCCAAAAACTTCAGAAGGTTTTCCTTTCAGATAGTATCTGAAAACTGCAACATTGATATTTCTACATCATTTAGTTGTCAATTTGAATACAAAACCGATGAAATTAGCAAAATCCTTCGCAAAGTGAATTACAGGACAGATCCTCCCGTGGTGCATTGCAGGGCATAAACATAAAAAACATATCGACGCCCATACTCGTATATGCTTTTATTCTGTTGTAAAGATTGTTATAAAACAGACTGAAAGCGATGGTTATGAAAATGGTAAAAAAGATTTTTCTAGTTGTATTATTATTGAATTCCGCATGTCAAAATTGTCCTTCTTGTCCATCGGTGACAATTCATACAGGAAAACAAATTTCAAAGGAAAGTAATAAGACTGGCAAACACAATCTGATTATAGTTAATAACAATAACTTTAAGTGGATAAGTCTGGACGATGCGGTTACAGGCAAACCCCTTGGAAAAGGTTTAATCAATCCCGTATTTTCCCCAGACGGAAAAATTATTACATATTTAAAAATTGAAAAAAACGGCACAAGTTTGTGGCAGTGGGATGTGAAAACCGGGAAGCATTCAGTCTTTGTTAAATCATCGGATCTGGTAAAAAATCTTGTGGAATCAGATCAGGAGAAAGCTGACCGGGAAAGAAAGCGAATTTCCTTCACTGGCATTACAAGTTACCAGTGGAGCCCGGACTCCGAGCAAATACTATTCCCCCTGTCAGGTGATTTGTATCTTTATAATGTTAAAACGAAAACAACCAGAAAACTTACATCGGATTCGCAGCCTGAACTGAATCCTTCCTTTTCTCCTGATGGGCAAATGATTGCATGGGTAAAAAAGGGAAACCTTGAAATTTACAGCCTTAAAACTAAAAAAGTAACCAGGATTACAAAAGATGCCAGCGATACCATCTTTTATGGCAGGGCAGAGTTTGTAGCTATGGAGGAAATGGACAGGCAGAAGGGGTATTTCTGGTCACCGGATTCAAAAAACATACTTTATTTTAAAGTTGATGAAACAAAAGTCAGTTCCCGTCAGCGATTGGATCTCGATGCTCGTGGATTCCGAGTCACATCCCAGCGATATCCTGCCGCACTGACCGCTAATGCAACGGTTACTGCTTATGTGACAGCAGTCAACAGGCCCGGTGGTAAGAAGGTAAATGCAGGCAAATATGAGTATATTGCGAGAGCAGGGTGGATTACTTCAGGCGAGTTTTACCTTTCACTGCAAGACCGGGAACAGAAGAACCTGACCGTAAAAAGATGCCAACTTACGGGGAATTGTTCCACATTACTTGATGAGATGGATGACAAATGGGTTGAATTGCACGATAACCTGAAGTTCATCGAGAAGGGAAAACGGTTTTTCTGGAGTACCGATAATCCGCGCTTTAAAGCTACAGGGTATTCCATAAACAGTTTTCGTGGACTATTTTTACTTGAGAGAACTGGCGCTGGATTGAAAGTTATAAAAGCTTTTAATTCTCAACCGCAGCAGGTTTTTCAAAAATTACTATACGTAAACGAAGCCATTAAGACAGCATATATAAGTGTTTTTGTGAACCACGGTACCGAAATAAAGATGGTTGCATGGAATTATGAAACCACTTCACTCAAGGAAATTGTGCGTGAACATGGATGGCACAGTTTCAGTTTCAGCAAAGATGGCAGCGTTTTTGTTGATCAATTTTCTTCCCTGAAGTCCCCGGCCGCAACAGTTCTTCGAGACGCGAACGGAACGATTCTCTCTTCGCGGGAGAACGACGGAGCTGATAATGCGTATATGCGCCAGCTTCCAATCCCTGATTTCGTTAATATTGCCGGGAAATCCGGAAGTTATCTGAATGCTTATCTTTATAAACCGGCAAATTACATCACGGGGCTCAAATACCCGGCCATAGTGTATGTTTATGGCGGCCCTCACGGTCATATGGTTCGTAATACAAGGAATCCTTACAATTTATGGAATCAATTCATGGCTCAGCACGGTTTTATTGTAATAATGGTGGATGGTCGCGGGGGAATGTATCGCAACAGAGCATTCGAAAAAGCACCGTACCTTGCTCTGGGGCGATTTGAAGTTGAGGATAACGATGCAATTTTCAATTACCTCAAGAATCGTGGAGATGTGGACGAAACGAGAATAGGAATTTGGGGCTGGTCTTATGGCGGATACAGTGTTCTTGCGTCACTTTCTTCTTCAAAAAACAAATTTGCATCAGGAGTTGCAGTAGCTCCACCTACAGACTGGCGTCTTTATGATACGCATTATACCGAGAGGTATCATGGACTTAAACCAGAAGACTATAAGCAGACTGTAATCGATGTCAATCGCATTAAACAGATAAAGAGCCAGTTATTGATAATTCATGGAATGAGTGATGACAATGTTCTTCTCATCAATTCACTCAAAGTAATACGCGAACTTCAAAATAATAACAGTCGTTTTCAAATGATGCTCTATCCGGGCAGTGCCCATAGTCTCTGGGGAAAACCAACGAGAACCCACCTGATTTCCACAATAACAGATTTCTTCATGAGGACCTTGTCCGGCGGTCAGAGACATCAGCGATAACCAGTTCGTGTTCTGAAATTCAATTTTTATCCTGTTTCTGTTTGCCCGACTACCTGAGTCCCTGTTAAAATATTTCATGTAACCAGGAAATCAGTAGCAGGAACAGGAAAACAGGGGCTCATTCCTGAAGCATTTCTTTAAAACGAGTCACAATCATATTACTCCGCAAGCGGTATAATAGTCGGAGCGAAACATTACCCTTTATATTTTCGATTTGTTTTCAGGTTCGCTTGATTTGGTGGAGTGGCTAAAACTTCAGCTTTTGACTGTTATTTTATATTTTGTAATATATTCAGATTTAAGACGTGAAAAGTCGTTATTAACTTTTTCAAGCTCTACTTTGAGTTTGTTCATCTCTTCAATTTCACTCTTGATGAGACCAGTTCGATTGTCTTTATACGCCTTCTTATAAAGATCGGCAACTTTGAAATAAATATCAATGCCTTTGATATAGTTTGATTTTACGGCATTGAGTTCGTCGTTGCCCGGCTGTACTTTTAGGATAACTCCACGAAAATCCTGAAATTTTTTGATCCATGTGTCTATTCCCGTGGTATATTGCTTCAGATTTTCTTCCGTTGCTTTACCAACCCAGACGTTGAATTCCTGAATCGTAGTTCTTATATTTTTATCGTGAATACTTATTTCGTCATGCATTTTCTTCCACATTGTGGCGGCTTTATTTTCTTTATTGCAGGAACTTATTGTTATTGCTAGAAAAATCATTGAAACGAAAATCTGTTTATTGATGTTGGTTCTCATAATCACTCCATAAATAAGTTTTCCTAAGATAACTCCAGTATGTCATCAAGTCAAATGAATAGTGGAAAAAAATGCGGATCCCAGTATAATCACATCTTTATAAGGAGGGTTCCATGAGGAAATTATTAATTATTACTACGATCCCGTTTATCCTGATGTCATGCGATGATGTGGGGCAGCAAGTGAACAATAATACAAGCCAGTGTGGAAACAACATACTTGAATTTTATGAAGCCTGTGACGGCAACAATACCCTGATTGACACATGTGAATCTCTTGGTTTTCAAGGTGGAATTCTTCAATGCGCTTCTGATTGTACGTACGATACAAGTAACTGTACTTCTGAATGTAATGTATGTGAAGCTTCCTCAATGCGATGCAGTGGAGATATTATTGAAGTTTGCTCTGAAAACGAAAATGGTTGTACATTCTGGGAAACACATACTGATTGTGAGACCAGTGGTCTGATTTGTGCCGAGGTTGAAGGTTCTTTCGAGTGTATCGACGACTGCACCGACTCCTGTACCGATGGCGACACCAGATGCAGCGGTACTGTTGTCCAACAATGTCTTTATACACCAGGGCAATGCGCTGTATGGGCAGATATGGAAGATTGTTCTGACTCCAGTCAGGTCTGTTCCACTTCATCCGGCCCAGCTACGTGTATTGATACGAATTGCACGGATCAGTGTACTCCAGGAAGCGCCAACTGTCAGGAAAATACAATATATTCCTGTGAATATGGAGCGAATGGTTGCACCGACTGGGTTGCCGGTACGGTCTGCCAGAATCCAACTCCTTATTGTGACGATTCAGACTGGCCTGTGGTTTGTGTTTCCTGCGTTGATGAGTGTACACAGATCGGAGAAACTCAGTGTAACGGGACATTTATTGCCACCTGCTCTGAAAACGCCTCAGGGTGTCTTGAATGGATAGATGGCGAAAACTGTGCAGATACCGGGACTTTTTGTGATGATGCAGTAGGGCCAGCTGAATGCACTACAAACTGTACAAACCAATGCACTCCACAAGGTTCAACCCGTTGTGACGGAAACATAGTCCAGACTTGTACTGAGGCTACTTCTGGCTGCAATATCTGGCAATATTACGAAAATTGTGACACCACCGGAGCAGTTTGTCAGGAAAGTGGGCTCAATGCCAGTTGCGTCATTGTTTGTAACGATGAATGCACTACCGAGGGGGAAATGTTTTGCTCAGGAACATCAATTATGGAATGTATGTCTGATACCAACGGATGTCTTTATATTGATGTAAATCAAAATTGTACAGATTCTGGCTCAGAGTACATCTGCAGTACTGCAAACGGCTATCCAGAGTGTGTCTACAATTGTTCCAACGAGTGTTCTACGGAAGGTGATTACTGGTGTACCGGAACAATAATTGAGGAGTGCCTGTCTGATTCCAACGGGTGCCTGTATGTTTCTTCCGTTGAAGATTGTGACGACTCCAATAGACTGTGTCATGATGACGGTTCTTCGGTACAGTGCGAGTGTATCGACGAGTGTTTTGTTTATGGGGAAACCTGGTGTGACAATGATTACGTCATGGAGTGCACTACTGATTATTATGGTTGCAATATAATCGCTGAGTCTGAGGATTGTCTAGACTATGGCAGTAACTACATATGTGAAGATACGAGCGGATACACTCAGTGCGTTTACGACTGTATCCACGAGTGCGACCTCGGTGAGGGATACTGCTCCTTTGATGATTTGTATACATGTGAAGAAGATTACAATGGCTGCCGATATTTTGAATACTACTACAACTGTGCTGATTATGGACAGATATGTGTTGAGACAGGTCTTACAGCTGACTGCTTCTAGACCGCTTTCGAGGTAATACGATTGTGACTCGTTTTAAAGAAATGCTTCAGGAATGAGCCCCCTGTTTTCCTGTTCCTGCTACTGATTTCCTGTTTCCCTGAAATTTTAAACAGGGACACAGGTAGT
>JAHJMN010000055.1 GCA_018821305.1 Myxococcota bacterium | reverse complement strand
CTTGAGTGGCGACGGTTGCAGCGCGGTATGTACAACGGAAGACGAAAACTGCAGCAGTCTCTACGGCGGCGACGAAGACGGCGATGGCCTTTCAAACTGTGCCGATCCGGACTGCGCCACCGCAAGACATTGCGATCCCGACTATCAGGACAACGACGGCGACGGATTTACCCCGGCCAACGGTGACTGCGACGATTTTAATGCTGCAATCAACCCTGCAGCTCCGGAAATCTGCAACGATAACATCGACAACAACTGCAACGGTGTAAAGGATGCGGCAGAAGGCGATCAGGATGGCGACGGAGAACCGCGCTGCAGTGGCACAACGGTAGCAGACTGCGATGACTCAGACCCGGGCCGCAGCCACAATAACTTTGAAGTAGTTGGCAACGGCATCGACGACGACTGCGACGGCACAGTAGACGAAGACCCCTACGCCTGCGACTGCAGTGGCAGTCCTGATCTGGCGGATTCAATAGGTCTTTGTACTGGAGCACCGACACAATATTACGTTGCAGCAAGTCAGGGAATTGCAACGGGTTACGGAGTGCTTGCCCCAAGGCATGGTTGCAGGTTTATCACCCTCAGTACTGGTAATGCGTGGAATACTGCAGTGTTCCCGAGTACAGGCTTTGGGCATCAGGCTGCACCCACAACAGCAATGAGCTGCATGACCTGTACCACTACGGATTCCCAGAGTCCAACGCGGGCTCACATGGGCCCCGAAGGCTGCTGCGAGCCGGGGAACGTAAACGATCCATCACGGATCCGCATAACAGTAACAGTACCTATGAATGCCCGGAGTTTCTCCTTCCAGTTCATAGTCCTGTCTTCGGAATACCCCCAGTGGGTTGATTCAAACTATAATGATACTTTCTACGCCGTAGTAAACAGCACTGCGCTGACATCGACGATGAACGTAAGCTTTGCGCCATCGGTATTCCCGGCGGATACCCTGCAGCCCATGACGGTAAAGAACGGATATTTTGAACCGGATCCGCCAGCAACCGACATTACCGGCACTGGTTATCATGGAACTGAAGGTAGTTCTACTGGCTGGCTTACCACCACAGCTCCATGTACTCCCGGAGAGACCATGACCATCGACTTCTGGATTCACGACGAAGGCGACTATGTCTGGGATACCGCCGTTGTCATTGACAATTTCCAGTGGCATATAAACACCGTAGACGGCCCCGTCACCATCAAATAGTTTGAATAAAACGGCATTAGACCGCTTCATGATTCCCTGTTAAAAAATCAGGTATTCAGGAAATCAGTAGCAGAAACAGGACAATCAGGGTATTTCTTCTGAAGGCTTTCATTAAAACGATTCACTATCGTATTACTGATAATGCGTTTTTCTCGATCAATTCGTTTTTCCTTCAGACTTTTGTAATAAAGCCGATTTCTTCAGGGGCGGCCTCATACAGGCTGAGCGGGAGAAATTTCATGCCTCATTTTATTCCACTTTGTGCACCGTACCTTGATGAACTTGATGCCGAAGCTGTAAAAGCCTGTGTTCACAGCACTTTTGTATCCTCCGTGGGACCATTAGTTACTGAATTTGAACAGAGGTTTGCAAAAAACGTCGGTTCCGACCATGGCGTAGCTTGTTCCAGCGGTACTTCGGCTCTTCACCTTGCCCTCATGGCGGCAAAGATCCACCCCGGTGATGAAGTTTTAGTACCGACTTTCACGTTCTCTGCCGGGGTAAATCCCGTAATATACTGCAATGCAACTCCTGTCTTTGTGGATGCCGAGTCCCGGACGATGAATCCGGATCCGGAGATAATTTTAAAAGAGATCGATACAAATTCCAACCTGAAGGCTGTTATCGGAGTTCATCTTTACGGCATTCCCATGTCAGAAACACTTGAAATCGCGCGCAAATGCAGGGAAAAAGGCATCGTTTTTATCGAAGACGCCACGGAGAGCCTCGGTGCGGAAATAAGTGATGCCGATGGACATGCTTTTCCCCTTGGAACCATAGGTGATTACGGTTGTTTTTCCTTTAACGGCAACAAAATCATTACCTGTGGCGGTGGCGGGATGGTAGTGTGCTCCGATGAACAGTCCGCGGCTTATATGAAGCATCTGAGTACTCAGGCACGCCTTGCGGGGCTTAATTACGAACATGATGTTATCGGTTACAACTACCGGCTCACGAATCTGCAGGCGTCCCTTGCTCTTTCACAACTTTTGAAACTGGTGAGACTCCTTGAGATAAAGAGAACCATCTTCAGGCGCTACCGTGAGGAACTGTCCGATATCAAAGGGCTTGCGGTCTTTACGCCACCTCAGAATGTGAAAAGCAGTTACTGGATGACAAACCTGCTTGTGGACGCTCCCGATGGTACAAATGTAAAACTCATCGAGCACCTTCGGGCTAATGGAATAGAATCAAGACCCCTGTGGAAACCCCTCCATGACCAAAAACCCTACCGCAAATACCGAAGCATAATCACCGGCGTCGGCGAAAACCTCTTCCACCGGGGCCTGAGCATCCCCTCCAGTTGCGGCATGACTCCACAGGACCAGAATCACGTAATAAAAACCCTCCACGACTTCTTCTAACACGAACGAAGTAGTGTTTCTTCTTTTTATATCAGGTTTATGGGCAACTCATTAACGTGCGAAAATATTGGCCAAAAATTCGGGCATCAAAAAATCTCGTGAAAACAATTGTGTATGAAATATTAACAATTATATATATTTAGAAATTATTATTAAAGGACCAACTTGGTTAATTGTTGAAAAGTTTATCATACAGAATACAATACAATATTAAATTACTCATCTTTGTGTCTGAGATCACAGAAGAATAGTAAAAATAAAATTATTTTTAGATTATGCATTGGCAAATTTTATAAAGAAATCACAGTGTTTAAAAACAAAAAAAATTAAAAAAGACTTCCATAAATAACACATTCCACTAATACTGACAAAGTGGTCTGAATCGATATAAATTACAGCAATACTGTAATCCATTTTTTAAAAGAACGAGGAAAAAATGCCGTTAGACAGTCTTAAAGAAGATGTTTTTGCGGGGAGTATTTCCCTAACAAATGTCTCTGATTTAATACAGTTTATTGGAATGAGTGGCAAAACCGGTGAGTTAGTTTTAATTAACGAAAAATCTGATGAAGAAGGTAAATTATACTTCACTGAAGGCAAGCTATTTTGCGTTCTCACTGGAATTTTTGCAGGTATTGAAGCTTTATCGAAAATTCTTCTCTGGAATCATGGCAAATTCTTTTTCACACGAGATATTTCCTCAATTGTACGAAACATAGATATGCCGCTTAACCACGCCATTATGGAAGCGGCAAGGTTATCTGACGAATCCGGTCAAGCATCACTGTTTGATGACCTTGATGAGGACGATCTTTTCTCGTCTTTCGATGATGAACCGGTTAAACAAAAAGATTTAACAAAAAAGTCAATAACAGCTGAACTTAAGGTTATTGATGAAAATCTTGATTTCAAAGAAACGGTTCGGTCACTTCCTGCTGGATTTGGCTTGCCTCCGCTGAAAAACTCATGGACAGCATCCATGAAATCAGTGCCAGCGAAGGAAAACTCTGAAAAAAAGGTAAGCAGTTCTAATTTAAATGAAATTCAAACAATCAATTCAAACGGGGAATCTTCCCTGATTAACGAAAGGAGCGAGTTGGAAATGAGAGAATCTACTGAGATATTGAGTGATCTTTTAAAGGTTCCTGGTGTTGACGCAGTAGTAGTAGCCGGTCGAGACGGGTTCATAATTGAGACAGCGGGAAGTTCAAACCGAATCAATGTTGACGATCTCGGGGCAGCCATGGCAAACACTATCAACGGTATCGAAGAAATGGGAAAAGAGCTTAATGTTAATAAGTATCAGGACCTTTTCATTGAGTACGGTCGCGCTGTAATCATGTGTAAACCCGTTGGAGATGCAATTGCAGCAATCATTTCCCCTGATGCTTCAAAACTGGGAATTATCAGGCACAAAGCCAGCAAACTTTTTGATGAACTTAAAGAAATATTCTAAGGAGAAAGCCAGATGTCTATACCATTTGAAGTGAAATTCGATGATACTACTTTTTCTCAGAAGGCTTACGGTCAGGACATGGTAATGCATTGTCATCACTATATGAGCTTAGTGACAGCTCTTTCCGACCAACTGGAAAGTATCAATGCAGTTAAAATACTTAGAGAATCTGCCGAAGATTCAATTCGCACTTTTCTCGATGCATACTTCACTCAGAACAACATCAACTCTTCTACGGAAAAGCTTGCAACTGCAAAAGAGCTTTATTCGGTTCTTGGCCTTGGCAAATTTGAAGTCAGTGGAAATGATGCCGGTGGCGAAATTCAGATGAAACGCTCTCATGTCGATGAAGGCTGGGTCCAGAAATTCGGTAAAAGTTCTAAATTCATTAACCATTTTTCGTGTGGTTTTGCCGCAGCTATGTTCGCCGCTGCATTCGGGAAATCTGCCCGCAGTTATAATGCCTTTGAAACAGCCAGCATAGCTATGGGTGATTCTGAAGGTAAAATAGTTGTAAAAGCAAACTGATTCAAGGAGATACCATTATGACAGTAATGCGAGATAAAGTTGTAAAAGCTCTTGTGGAACTCAATATCCGTGGCGATGAAAACGGACTTATGCCCGGATACAACGTTCTTGTTAATTTTTTACCTACCACTTTCTGGAATTTATTCACAGAAAGGCTCATAAACGCGGCACCTGCTGATAAAAAAGAAGAAGTACTTACGGGTCTTTACAAAGCAGCTCAGGAATGCGGATACCATACAGGTTACGGAATCATTAATTCTGATGAATTTAAATCAGTTGTAATGCCGATGGTCACCGAAGGTGCGAAAGATGTTCTTCGCGGTGCTTATGCGGTCTTTACGGCGTGGGGCTGGGCAAAATCCGGAATCGTACAAATCAAAGAAGGCGAACGGATGGTCGTCAGAGCCACAGATTACTACGAGCAGCACATAAAAACAGGCGGCAAATCTTCATTCATGTTCAGTGCAGTAAGCGGTGCATTTTTCGATCTGGCTTACGGTCCGGAATATCCCAATGGTCTCGGAACTTTCATCGGCGATCAGACCAAGGGAATTGAAGCTGGAGACGAATTTGGAGAAGTTCTGGTCCGAAAAAAATAATCGCCAGATAACCCTTTATTAACAGTCGGTTGGAGAAATCTGAATGACTTCGTCTGAACCTCAGAATATAGTTTTAGAAAAAGTGACTGAATTAGCCAGTTCCGGATTTTCCGGTCTGGTCAGGATCTTTCTGAGTGATGAGCAGATTGGTGTAATTATTTATCGCGGTGGTGAAGTGGCCTGGGCTGTAAGTAAATTCCAGAAAGAACATCTGGGATCTTTTCTACAGCGCCTCGGTCAGGTTACACAGGAACAACTTCAGGAAGTTCAGCGCCAATATGTTTCTCTTGCAAAAACGCGAAAGTTCGGAGCTCTTCTCGAAGAACTTGGTTTTCTGAACCGGTCTCAACTTAAATATTTTCTCAAATTGCATATTAGAAATGCAATTCTTACACTGATGGATGTATCTGAAGCAACTGTTGACGTCAGCGGTGGCGAACTGAAGGTAGATGAGGATTTGACCTTTGGCATTCAGGAAATTCTGCCTGAGTTTTTTGAATATTCGCTATCGGTGGATGAAGACTCTGAGGATGAGGGAAGTCTATTTTATCGAGATAACCCGGGATCATTGATCATTCCGGAATTATTTAAAGACTTAAGTTCTATCCCTGGCTTCAGATATGCGCTGCTCATTGATAATAACGGTGGCATTTTAGCAATGGATGTCAGTATGGAACATTCAGTTGAAATTACAGAGTTACCAGTTCAATGGATACGCTCGCTTTTCCGGGTTACACGTAGAATTAATCCCGGAAAACTCGACTTTTTAAATATCGAAACGGAATCAGCAAATTGCATTCTAAAAGCTGTTGATGAAAGTGACAGGTACTTTCTGTTCACATTTTTCAATCCGGAAAGCAAAACCGGTATAATCCGGCATCGAATCATGAACTCGATACCGGATATTATCGGCTTCATTTGCGGCCGAACAGGAGATCATTATCTTGAAAACTGAAATAATTTCATTCATCAGTGCTAAAGGCGGAACAGGTAAAACCACTTCGTCACTGAATTTTGCCGTTTCAATGGCGGAAAAAGGAAAGAAAACGATCATTATAGATACTGATCCTATGGGTTGTATCGGCTTTTCTCTGGCTCAAAATGATCGACAGTGGCAGGGGCTGGTGGAAAGACTGATAAAAAAGACACCGCTTAAAGAAGTCATCGTAAAGACTAAACTTGAAAATTTATCAATACTGCCCCGGGGTAGAATGTCATCATCGGATGTCAGTGCTTATGAAAGGCTACTATTTTCATCAGATGGACTGGAAGAAGTCTTAACTGAACTTGAAAAAGACTATGAATGTATAATAATTGATACGCCTTCTGGCATGGGGATGATTACCACTTCCGTTTTAGCTGTTTCAAATTTTGCTGTCCTGGTTTTGCAGGCGGAACCTCTTTCCTTGAGAACTGCCGCACAGACATTATCCGTCGTTGAAAACACTGTGAAAAACAGGAATAATAATCTTATTCTTCTTGGAATACTCGTGACAATGGTGGATACGCAAAACCCGGTATCAAAATCAGTCTTCAGTACAATATCCAATTCACTTCCCGGTATTTTTGAAACATGGATTCCCAGATCTACTGCATTTATCGAAGCCAGTGAAAAAGGCGTTCCAGTCTCCTTTCTGACGGGCAGAAGAACAACTGAAATGATGCGATTTTCCTTCCTTGCGGAAGAAATAGAAAGCAGAATATCTGATATTACAGGTGAAACCGGAGGCCAGGATGAATTCCCACAGCGCACACTTTTATGATATTGACGAAGCCGTAAGTCTTGCAAAAAAGCTTACATCTCAGGGTAAGGCAGCAATTATCGGATCAGATGAACCTGCACCGTACGTTGAATTCGGAAGTGAATTCCTCAAAATAGAGATAGAAAAATTTAAAAATGCAAAATTCTCTTCAGATGTTCCTCTTAAAAATGTTTCAGTAAAAGATGAAGAAACCAATACTCTGGCTACTCCCTCTCTCAGGCATATAGAATCTGAACCTGAAGATTTTTCTAAGGTTTCCTTTGACAGTTGGGAAAAGTGTCTGAAATGGTGCAATCATGTTATGGGCTCATCCGCCTCTTTTGTGATTGACAGTCAGGGATTTATCATAGGGAACTACGGACGAATACCGCAGGAAGGTCTTGACGGCCTCGGAGCTGAACTCTGCTATGCCATCGAAATGCTGGATAAAATATCTCCGGGAACAGGTAAACTCTCCTGGGTTGACCTTGAATATGAAAAAATGCGTATTGTTGGTTTTCAGATACCCGAAGAAGAGACTTATATCCTGGGTTTCATATCTCCAGGACAGACGTATTTTTCAAAGAAAATTGTTGTGTCTCAGGTAGTAATACGTAATCTTCCAGATATGGGATAATATTCTTGCAGCCTGGAGTACTAATATTTTGAAAAATGTTAACATTATTTCTTTTATCAGCGCAAAGGGCGGTACTGGTAAGACAACGTCGGTTCTTAACACGGCAGTTGCTCTAGCTGAGATGGGGAAAGCCACTCTGGTTATAGATATGGATCCGATGGGCTGTATTGGATTTTCCCTTGATCGCAAAGATACTGAATGGGAAGGCCTTGTTGATCACTTCATTAAAAAAGTCCCCGCCTCCGATGTCATTGTCAGCACAAAAATTGATAAACTTCATATTCTTCCCAGAGGTCGTCTTGCTCCCGGCGATGTTGTCTTGTATGAGGAACTTCTTCATTCCTCAAGGATCTTATCCAACACAATCTATCAGGTTATTGATAAATACGATTATATCCTGCTTGATACGCCATCGGGCCTCGGCATGATCACCCATGCCGTCTTATCCACAAGTACCTTCGGTATCGCAGTAATTCAATCGGAACCCCTTTGTTTTCGCACCACAGCTCAAGTGCTTAGTTTCCTTGGAAACGTTAAAGATACAACTAATCGGGCTCTTCATCTTCTTGGAATTCTGCCGACAATGGTTGACAGAACAAGTCAATCGTCAGTTACTGTTCACAATACAATGATGCATTCCCTTCCTGGGTTATTTGAATCATTCATACCTCGTAACAATGTGTTCGCAGAAGCATCGCAATTCGGTATTCCCGTTTCCTTTCTTCCAGGAAAAAGAACCCCGGAAATTACCCGGTACAGTCAACTTGCCCTTGAAATTGACTCTAGAATTCTTGAATTGAGAGAAGAGTGGGTAAGGGATAACAGTTTCCCAACCAAGACTCTGATATGATGCTCTATCTGAAACAGGTTTATGTACTATGCTTTATCTGAACAATGCCGCAACTTCCTGGCCTCGTCTGCCTTCAGTCATTTCTGCTGTAAGGTCGTCTCTTGAAAATCCTCCAGCTGAAGCCGGACGAACCGGGTTTGAAGACTCATTACTCAAGTGTAGAAAAGCAGTAAGTCAACTTTATAACGCAGGGCGAGCCTCTCAAATCATTTTGACTTCCTCTGCAACACAGGCTTTAAATCAGGTTATTAATGGCATTCCGTACAAAAAAGACTGGGAAGTAATCTCAACAAAAGCGGAGCATAATTCAGTTTTAAGACCTCTTAATCATCGAGCTGCGTCTGATAACGGTCATGTTTTCTATCTGGATCCCGACGAAAACCTCACGAGTGAAATAGCCCGCAACATCAGTCCACGCACCTCACTTGTGGTCTGTAATCATGTATCAAACGTAACCGGGCAAATACTTCCTGTTATTGAAATTGCACAACTTTGTCATCGTCACAGTATACCCATTCTCATTGATGATTCTCAGGGTGCTGGTCTTGTAAGGCTTGATTACGCTTCTTTCAGTGGAGAAGTATATATCGCTGCGGCGGGGCATAAAGGACTTTTGGGACCGCCTGGAACAGGGATTCTTATTCTACCGGAGTCTTGTTCTCTTTTACCATGGCTTACGGGTGGCACTGGAATACACAGCGATGATCCCCTGCAGCCGGACCTTTTACCCCTGAAGTTTGAAGCTGGAACGCACAATACATGCGGGATTGACGGTCTTCACGCCGGAATCTCTCATGTGATAGAAAATACGCCGGAGAAATTTGCCACCGTCCGCAGGAATGTCATCGACTATTTTATGGAAAAGATACCTGATGGATACCAGGCTGTAGGAGTTACACGCAATTCTTTTGCCACAGGTACAGTTTCTATTACTCACAACAGGCTTACGCCAATTGAACTGGGTCTTTCTCTTCGCGATATTTTCAGTATTGAAACTCGCTGGGGGCTTCATTGTGCCCCCCTGATGCACCGTTATCTGGAAACATATCCCAAGGGCACTTTAAGAATAAGTGCAGGCAACGAAACCACAACCCGCGACATTGAATTTCTTCTGGAAGCCCTTGAGGAAGTAAGTATGTTATGAGGATTCATTCCGTCCAGAAACTCAGTGATTGCATCGGATCAACCAAAATCATCCGCTGCCATATTGATACGGCAATAGATGAAGAGCTTATGATGACTCTTTCTGCAAATGGCGAACTGAAATACTACAGTCATTTCCCTGCTCCGTTTTTCAAAATAAAACAGCCACAGTTTCTTCTTGAAGGAATAATCGGAAGTGATAATTTCCGCCTGACTTACGAAGGTTCTGATATTACCTCCTTGATAAATTTTTTGAGTATTTTCTTTGAAATAGAATCAGACCTCCCCTCCTGAACATCTTGTGAGATACGCAGGCCTTGACAACAATAAAAACAACGCTATTAATCAACAACTATGCCACTGATTGAACTTTTTCGCTCCGAACCATTTAAAACATGCACTATGTGCCAAAAAGCCTGGACTACCAGAGAAGATTTCATGAGCGATCGCTCCCTTATATATAAAGGATACATCGCGGATTTCGAAAAACTGGAAGAAGGCCTGTTCCTTTTCCTCCATGACAATGAAGAGTGCTATACAACCATGGCGGTAAAAGTCGGTCTGTTTTTCGACCTCTACCGCGGAGATCGCTTTACAACCCGCATGCACAATTCCGCCGAATGTGGAGGCTACTGCCTCAATCGTGAATCCATAGCCCTCTGCCCCGTAAAATGCGAATGCGCCTTCGTCCGCGACATAATAACCACCATAAACACCCGCCGCCGGTAAACCACCTGCCTGCGTTCTGCAAAACCTCCCCCTCAAAAAGCAACCCCATAAAACCCACCACATTATTTTCAAATGACATTAACCGCATTGCTCCCACGTAATCATGATTTTTATCGTTGATGCGATTACCGGAAGTTGGAGCGGATTCAGGATTGCGTTAAGACTCAGGATTGCGTTAAGATTCAAGGATGCGTTTGGATTCAGGATTGCGTTAAGATTCACAGGTGATGTAATTCACGTTTATGATCCGTTCATTCAACGTAGCAAGGGGATTCAGGGGTGATGTCATTTACGTCTATGCGATTACCCTCTTCGCATTTCGCGTTGCGAAATTGCCGTACCCCGGCACCCACCAGGGATCCTTGATGCCGCTGGCATCTTTGATCCCTTCGCTATACCGTTTGCGGAATAAAAGGATCGAAACGATAAAAGTGAATGTTTTCATCCTACCCTTTTTAATTATGCATTGATGTTGAATGTTTAACCGCTGATCCTGAACCTGTTTTCCTGACTACCTGAATCCCTGTTAAAAAAATTCCGGCAACAGGAAATCAGTAGCAGGAACAGGACAATCAGGGTCTTTTTCCTGAAGCATTTCTTTAAAACGAGTCACAATCGTATTACTCCGCAAGCGGTCATATATGTGGAACCCGCGTTGCAGGTTCTTTTTCCAGTGTTTCCTTTTGAGGTCGGTATTTTGCATTCATGGTTGCGTAGTTCCGTGTTTTTTATGTTCCGTTCATTCAACATCGCATGGGTATTCAGAGGTGATGTCATTCACGGCGATGTGATCACAAAACATCGGAACCTCCGCGTTCGCAAGAACGCCTTTGGATAGCCCGGAGCTTCAGCTCCGGGATCAGGCGTTCTCCTCCAGAGCTTTCCCCCTTTAGTTGCGCCGCCGCAGGCGGCGCAACTAAAGGGGGAAAGCCATCTGATTGCACAATCCATCCCAATTCTCCCCCTCAAAAAACAGCCCCGTAAAACCCACCACATTAACACCCTGTAATAATAAATAATTCGATAACTATTAATTATTTTCAAATGACATTAACCTCATTGCGCCCATTTCCATGGGGCCTGCTGGTGTCGGGGGGAATTTTTTGAACTCTCGAAGTGAGCCGCAAATGCATATATATTTTAACTAATAATAACGCCATTGTGTGGGAAGTGTTTTTTCAACCCTTTTTGCTCCGTTTTTAACACTGAAACATTCGGCGGATTTACAGGGTATAGTGGCTAAATGACGGGCAAACCCGAGGTATGGCATTTCAGAAAGAACTTCAAGTTGCGAAACTCGACTATTGCGACATTTTTCGAAATTCAATACAACATTAATATGCTTAAAGCTATCTTCATCGTAACATTTTTAATTTT
>JAHJMN010000006.1 GCA_018821305.1 Myxococcota bacterium | reverse complement strand
TAAAAAGCCAGCCTTTATTCGTGATGATCATGAGTGTGCAATTCTTTATAAAGTAATGGTTTACTGAATATAAATGATCCCTGATTCCCTGTTCCTGAATCTGTTTCTGATTACCTGAAATATTTAAATCCTTATAACTGCATTTAGTTTTGTTAACAATATCAACTAATACGCCTTAACCGATCAGCATTGAGTTTAGATGTTTATGCTGATGCCAAGCATTTTGCGTGCTTTCAGATGTTCAGGTGATAAACAGTAAAGTACCAGTGGCCCTTTGAACTCTTCCGGGACAGTCTGAAGGAGGGTTTTCATATCAAAGGAAAGTAAGAGTGAAAGATTATACCCGCTCTGAAGCACACCCCGGGACCATTGAGATACGTTGATATTTCCTCGTGTTGAGGTTATTTCGGTGAAAATTCCTCCCAGTGCCAGTTTCAGTTCCTGACCACCCTTCATTAAAATTCCTTCCAGCCTGTTGATTTCAGCATCCATAATACCTTTGGGGGCAAGGAGTTCCAGGGCTGCCTTAAGCAAAACAAGCAGTTTAGTTCCGCCAACGAGCTTTGGTAGCGCTCTCCCGGTCCAGAAGGATGAAAGGATTGGAGTAATTTTAGAAACTACTTCTCGAGAATCATAGGTTTCCATGAATGTGGGAGGTACATAGATCACCAGTTTGTCTCCAAAGGTGCCAAGTACAGGATCTTTAAACTCTGAAGTTACATAAAAATCGGGGAATGGAACATTCAGTTGGTATGCTGTGTACTCAATTGCCCGACCAATGTTTTCAGGGATGGAACTTTTTTCAAATCTTTTGGCGTCTGCAGGTTGAAGTGGAAAAAAACTGGCTTCAGGAACCGATAAACATATAGTTTCAAAGAGTTTACCAACTTCTGGAATATCGTCTTTATCTGTTATGAGACTCCATACTTCCGCATCAATTTGTTTCCAAGCTCTGGGAAGGAATGGAGGCTGATACCTTTTAAAATATTCTTCTTCTTTAGATTCCTCGAGATGTAGAGCGCTGATGGTCTGCGCAAAAAGAAATGCAAGATCCGGATTAAGGGTCAAAGCAACCTGGAAACCGGATTTAAGAAGATCTCTATTAAATGGCGATGCTATAAGTTGGTTTAGAATGCTTTCATACTGTTGTGGAGGGGGTTCCGAGCTAATCTGGAGAGATGTTTTAATCCTTTTTACGGCTTCTTTGGCCTCTCTATCATGGGGAATTGCGTTTAAAACGATGTCCCATGCTGCTTTTGCTTTCTCAAGATCATTCAGATGCTCTTCATATAATCGAGCAAGGTTTTTTGCAAGGAAGATTGTTCGTTGGGGTCTTCTTGACCCGCACAAATGAATGAGTTTACGATGAAGCCTTTCAAGAATTCGCCAGGCTCCCTTTTCCCGGTAAATTCGCTCTATAGATATAAACGCTTTTTCATTATCGGGCTGAAGTTCAAGTACTTTCTCATAAAATCGTGCTGCATCATCAGGGCGTGAAAGACCGTCATAAATGGTCGCTGCGGTTGTATTTACAAGGATACTTTCGGGTTCAAGATCAACCGCATGATTCATAGCTGTAAGAAATTTCTGCTCTGACTCACCACTCATAAACAGGGATTTTGCATAAAGTGCCTGATATTCTGCTACGTCAGGACGAACTGTTTTTGCTCTTTCAATAAGTTTCAGCGCTTCCGTAACATTTCCGCGATTGAGTAGGTCTTCGGACTTCCGAGCAAGAACCTCGGCGTCCATATGGGCGACGCCATCTTCTTTTTCGGATTTGATCTTTTCAATGTATGCTTTTCTGCGAGTTTCATCAGATAATGTTGAGTGGGCAACCCTGATAAATTCATTTATTTCTTCGAGCTTTGTATGATCAGTTCCCAGATCAATGCCCGAAAAGTTGGAAATATCGAAACTTTCTTTCAAACCTGTAATCGCCTTTTGCAATTCGGCTGGCTCAAAACTTTCTTTTATTCCAAGGGCTTCATAATAATCTACGTCCTGAATCTTGATATAAAAATCACGAACCATTTTCCTGAGGTCAACAGTGGGCGAATCTTCCACTTCGATGGGAATATCCAGAATAAGACCCTCGTCATGGTCGCCGCTTCCAACGGGCATTGTTACAACGATGGATATTTCCTCAGCAACTTCCTCACTCTTTACCGCTGCTTTCCTCAAGGAACTGAGCCCATATGGATCTTCAATGGGAATTTTTGTTGAAGAAGGTTCTGCCCGGGAATCTCTGGTCAAACTAATCATAGACGTTTTATTAAGAGCGTAAATATGGGAATATACTTCCATCGGTTCCAGGCCGGTTCCGAGAAGTTCACCCAGAGTGGAGTTGCCGCTTTTTACCTTTGAGATTACAGTATCGTCATAAATTCGAATAAATTCTGATGCAAGTTTGTCTCCTCGCTCAGTTATATCAATAGTCGAAAGCAGATCTTCATGCAGACTGGATGTAATTTCGTCGAGATCGATGATGCGCTTTATACCAGCAAAAACCAGTGCGACAACATCAACAGGGGATTTTGTGATTCGCTCAGAAAAATCATCACCGGGAAGAAAACTGTATTCGCCATCATTCCAGCGGAAAGCATTTACTATTCTGACTTTAACAAGACTGTTGTGATATTTTAATATAGTCTCCTCATCGAAAGTACCGCTCTCAATGAGGGCTCTTAGAAAAGAGAATCTACCGTCTTTTGCGGCCACTAATATCTGCTGGTGCTGGTCTTCAGTGATCAAATTCTTTGAAAGGAGGTAATGCCCAAGTGTTTCGTGGCGGATATTGGATTCAGCTCCAACAGGCCTACCGAATTGAAAAAAGATTTCTTTTTTCATTTTACCTTTTTCAATTACCAGAACACCTGTAGCATCAATATCATGAATGTCGAGAAGTAACGAAGGTAGCGGTTTATGTTCAAGTTTTCCTTTGAATGGGCCACTCATAGTTATTCGGTTTTTAAAATCTACCTTAGCAATTGGCTTTGCATCAAGGTTGATCATGGACAGAATTTCATTCGTGAACTCTCTGACTTGAAACGGTTTGGCAAAGAAAACAACTCCAAGTTCTTCCCTGAGACGGTTTAAAAGTGCCGTTTCTTTATATATCGCACTTGTGATAACTAGAGGAATGTCTTTTCCTCCGGGAGATTCTCTGACAGCGCGGCAGAAGGCAAAGCCATCAATCTTTGGCATGAGAAGGTCCGAAATAATAAGGTCTGGAGAGTGTGACTTGAAATATCGGAGTGCCTGTTCGCCATCACTGGCCAGCAGTAACTCTATTTCCATATCCTTGAAGGCTGGATCTTTTGTGAATATGTGTTCCAGAATGGTTCTGGTGTGTCTGTCGTCTTCAGCAATTAGTACTTTGAAGCCCATTTTTGCACCTAATCTGGACATCGACTTCATTACATTAAATGAGTTGATGACCGGATGGAAGTTTTCAATCTAAATGAGGGCGAAAAGGTATGGTTTATTGGAACGTTATGACAAAAACATACGCTGCCGACCTTTCACACCGGTTTCGTCAAGATAATGCCTTAAAACTAAGAATTGGGCAACATCTCAGGTAGATTATTTTACTTTAAAACGATAGTCGCCAATGTAAATTCTGTGCGATGGCATTTCATTGCAAAAAATTCAGTTTCTGGATCTTGTTATGGTCTCAGGTCATGTCAGTGGTGTGGGGGTGGGGGGTGCATTCCCCGATGATGGTGCGGTGGAAAATGCATTGGAGGGCCATGCCCGTGTCTCGGATGTGATGAGGTGTCCTGATCGAAAATACGTTTCTGAGCATCTGTTAAAATATTTCGAAGTTCATTTCTCATTTTCTCATGTATGCTATCAAGTTCCGGTTTTATCTTTTTCTTTAAGTTAACAATTTCAGGCAAATATTTATCACCTATTAGCTTAGCTTTTCCTAATTGAGCTTCTGTTAGATTGAGATCCTGAATCGCCAAAGGCGGAGGAGGTCCCGGGGGCACACTCCCTGCTGACTTTGAAAAGTATTTTGACAAAGCGAATCCACATGCGAAACCGCTTGTAAAAATTATAAAAATTACAAAAGCCAAACGGAGTTTTAAATGATATTTTTTATTCAGTCCGTCCATGACTCACTCCTCAGATTTTGCAGCGTCTTCCATGCGTCGGTTTTTCCATCGTTAATTTTCAAAATGTAATTCAAAGCCTGATTGCTTTGACTGGTGGTTTTGACTGATTTATTTGGTTCAGTGCTATGAACCAGCAAAAACAACGAAATAATCACTAGAGATAAACCAATGACAGTCACGGGAATCAGTTTTGCTGCCATTTGACTCGCAAGAGATGCTTTTTTCAGTGCTTTTTCAACAATATTTTTTACTAATGAATCATATCGATTTTTATCTGAAGTTATATCCAGTGGTTTTAAATCAAGATTTCTGTTTTTCATGAAGCAATTTCCTTCCTCAATTTTTTCCTCGCAGAAAAAAGGAGTTGACGGGAGTTTTCCTCGGAAAACCCTGTAAATGCTGCAATTTCTTTATGATTGAATCCATCAAGATCATACAAAAGCAGAACTTGTCTTTCGTTTTTTGATAGTTTTTCCATCGCTTTGATCAGATCGTTCCGCTGAATGGATGTATGTGTGTGGTTATTTTCAGATTCAACATCGGGAACTTCATCAAAAGCCAATGTGCGGTGTCTGGCTGCTTTCGAGATGTGTGCCTTTGAAGTATTGCGGACAATCTGGTAAAGCCATGGTTTGAACTTTTCGGTGGACGATAGTTGATGCAGTGAACTGAGGGCCGAAATCATGGCATTTTGTGCCGCATCTTCGGCATCTTCGGCATTATTAAGAAATGAGAGAGCAATTGAGTAGCAAACCCGCAGATATTTTGATGCCAGAGTATGAGCAGAAGCTCTGTCTCCATTAAGGCATGCAATAATTAAATCATCATCGGATATCGCCATTACATTTTCTCAACGGTCAAAATTCAGTGTTCTGAACTCTCCATTTGCGTATAAAATAAACCAAACTTGTTCTCATGTTCCATGATTAAACGAAACAGGAAAATGTTAGGAACAAAAATTGAAATCTTTCAGGATGGGAATTTCTTGAAATAATCCCGGGTAAGTCCAAGGACATGAGGAGCCAGAAGAAATAATGCGAGGAGATTTGGCAGGGCCATGAACGTAATCGCCATATCCGCAAAACTCCATACCAGAGCCATTGGTTGTACAGCTCCCACAAAGATTCCGATGCTGAAAATTATTCGATATACTGTTACTGCCTTTGTGGAACTGGTAAGGTATTCCACGGCCCGATCTCCGTAATATGACCAACTTATTGCTGTTGAGAGAGCGAAGAGAATCGTTGAAATGGCAACAAGGTGTTTTCCAAAAGTGCCGAGACCCAGTGGACTGAGGCCTTTTTCAAAGGAAAGAGTCGTAAGAACAGCTCCATCGTAAACGGGAGCAGGAGAGGATCCCCCCGTATTCTGCAGGTAAAGCCCGCCCAAAATGATTACCAGGGCGGTCATTGTACAAATAAGGACGGTGTCAATGAATGGCTCCAGCATGGAAACAAGGCCTTCACGTACGGGAAAGTCTGTTTTTGCCGCGGCATGAGCGATTGGGGCACTTCCCTGACCTGCTTCATTGGAAAAAAGCCCACGTCTGATACCCCACAGCATCGCACCGATAAACCCTCCTTTTAAGGCGCTTTCCCCGGTAAATGCAGATTTAAAAATAAGTGCAAACGCTTCAGGGACTTTCGTCGCATTCAGTAATATAACCGTCATTGCTCCAAGAATATAAAAAGCGGCCATGAATGGAACCAATAATCCAGCAACGGAGCCAATACGCTTTATACCACCAACAATAACCAGAAATACTAAAACGCCAACCACTAGACCGCTGACCCATGTTGGAATGCTGTAAACGTTTTTGAGTGCAAGAGCCATTGAGTTGGACTGCGGCATATTGCCAGTGCCAAATGAACACACAATCGCTCCCACGGCAAAAACGCCGGCCATTATGACGGCAACGCTTCCGAGTTTGGGAGTCAGTGCTTTCCTGATGTAAAACATGGGACCCCCCGCAACCAATCCATCAGGATCTTTTTCGCGATATTCCAGGGCCAGCGTGCACTCAGCGTATTTCAGTGCCATTCCTAAAAATCCAGTGACCCAGATCCAGAAAGCTGCTCCAGGGCCGCCCCAGGCGATGGCCATTGCGACGCCGGCAATATTTCCGATGCCAACCGTTGCACTCAATGCAGCGCTAAGGGCTTGAAAATGTGAAATATCTCCGGGATCTTCATCTTTGGCATATTTACCAGAAACGATTTTGATTGAAGTCCCCATTTTTCGGAACTGTATAAACTTGAGAATTACCGTGTATAGAATACCCGCAGGAATAAGAAGAATTAAAAGTATATATGGTCCAATGTGGTTATTGTAAAATTCGAGAAAGCTCGCTATCTGCTGCATTTCAAATGCTCCTTCATACGGGAATTGAGGATTTAAGCAACCACTTGATATATGGAAGACTACCACCATCAATTTCCGTGAAGATGATCTCTGGTAATTCATAGGGGTGGACTGATGTCACGTATTTTTCAATACTATCAATGTTGCAAAATGCTGATTTGACTAATAAAAGTGTCTCTGAATCATCGCAGAGCTTTCCTTCCCACATGTAAATACTCTTTATCCCGCTGATAATATTCACACATGCGGCAAGCCTTTGACTGACGAGCTCCCGGGAAATCTTCTCAGCGGTTTCAATATCCGGAACAGTAATAAAACCGAAACATGGTTTGCTTTCCATTTTTAACTCCATTGATGAAAAAGCAGGCTAAACCTTAGCTTAAAACGGCCTGCTTTTTTGAAAACAGCTTGTCAGGAAATTAAAAATTTGTTTTCCAAATGCGTTATTACAGGCCCGAATCAAAAATAGAAACATGAAAGTATTTGATATGCAACATATATTTTTCTAAAACCCGAGAAAATTATTGAGCTTCATTTTTTTTTGCTTTTTTTCTTGACACAGAGGCAGTTTTTACATAAACATTTTGCTCGCTGGACCGTCGCGAGGATGGCGGAACTGGTAGACGCGCTAGGTTGAGGGCCTAGTGGCCTCAGGCCGTAGGGGTTCGATTCCCCTTCCTCGCACCAAACGTGATGTCTTGGACATCACGTTTTTTTTTGCCCATTTTCCTGATTTTAAAATGAAAAAAGAAATGAATATTGATAAAATTGTCTTAAAGCAACAAGCCTTGTGTAAACAATATAGTGCCAAATTTACGCCATCTCCTACTTTCTTGAAAGTTGGTATTTCGCTCAATGTTAGAGATGGGATTCTTCCAATAAATGGTTTAAGACATCCACCCGAAGGGGACACGACTGGTTGGTATATATGGGCCGGTGAAGAATTAAGTGATGATCCTGAATTCTTCTTACCACTACATGTTGCTCATTTGGCGGAGTGGTGTCCAGAAGCTTTACGCTTCTTAGGTCTTCCTCCTGGTTGGCGTTTTCTATTTGCTGGTAAATATGTAGATGTATGGGAGGATTTATCGCTTCTCGATATTTAGTTCGTGTCCTGTATTCGCTTGTCGAAGAAATTTATTAAAATTTCTAACAGGCCACTAGTAATATTTTCAACTGAGCAAAAATTAGGCGAAAAATTTGATTTTCGGTATTTCCGGACAGTAACTTGGGATTTTCTAAATAGTTGCATCAATTCTTATCGTGTTAGATACTGAAAAGTGTGGAGGGACTAAAATGAAAAGTAAGACTATTTTGCGGCTCAATGAGCAATTTAATGAAAGTCCAATTCTTTTCGGAGGTCCGGTCACTTCCAGTGAAATAGATCAAGCCGAAAAACATATTGGAGTAAAATTTCCGTTGGACTATCGAGAATTTATAGAACTATACGGTGGAGCAATTGTAGGAAGTTTGCCAATTATAGGACTACGTCAAGCGGAAGTAATGGGTGACGATACTGTAGTGAGTGTAACGGACACATTTCGAGTAGATAAATGGTACCCTACTACCGAATGGGCTGTTATTTCAGTAGATTTAGGTGGAAACCCTATCGGACTCAACTCCAAAGGAGAAGTGTGGCTCTCAGATCATGACTTTGGAGAAATTATAATGATCGCTCCAACATTTGAGGATTTTTTAATTCAGTTGTTAGATGGAAGCAGCACAGGGGGATGATCAAAAATTCATCGGAAAAGCGGCAATTGATTATTGATTAAATGCTCTTAGGGACCACAAAGTGCAGAAAAAGAGCGAAACAGGTGTTGAAAAAGGTCACTTTTTAAATAAAATAAAAAAAATAACTCCAGTAGGTTGTTTAACCAGTTGATAGTAATCCTGGGAGAGGAATTGAAGTCGTTTTTCCTTAATTTTCAGACTTGATAAAAGTGCGTTTCTCGAATATTTTAGCAATAACGCCATGAGACGAACATCCACTTTATCAGTTCTGGAATCAAGCCACTGCATCGCAGCAGGTGGTTTTTGCCCTGAAATTGAATCTGTGACCCCCGCTGGAATATCAGAAAAAGCATCAGCGATTCCTGATCCTGAACCTGAACCTGAATCACCTGAGTCCACAGCCCCGGCGTTTCATGAATCCGACTATTACTCCGAGTTTTTCCCGGAACCCGCAATTGAGACTTTAAATGCACTTGTGGGGCGCTCGATGCAGGGCGGTAACCTCCTCGAAGAGCCAAACCCCGCCGACGAGTTCTACAAAACATGGTTTGGCACTGCAAGTTACGGCGCAGGTGGCAACGCAGGCCCCGATGCCATGTCCTCCGCCGGCGATGGATCCGGAAACTCCATCACCATAAACTACGACAACGCCGGTTACATGCTCGACCTCACGGTCCTGAGCACCTCTGACGGTTCAAAAGTCTTCACCTACGAGTGGGATGAATTCAACCGCCTCAAGTACGCAAAACGCACCGGCACAAACGTTTCCGACTACGAAGCCCTCTACAATTACTCGCTCTCGACACTTTTCCTTCGGAAAGAGTGCCTGCCGCCTGGTCGTTTTTCTGCGAAAATCGACCTGTACGGCTCCGTGCGCATCGGTAAGATCGATAAGAAACTCGTCGACCAGGCTGTAAACTACGAAACCACCCTCTACGTCAACGACGCCGTAATAAGGAAGTTTTTGGCTCTCAGCGTTTTTTCTACGAAAAAAAGCCTGCCGCCTGGTGAACGTTTTTCTGCGAAAATCGTTCGAGAAGAGCGACTGATCCGCAAGTCCGCCTCCCTGACGGAATACGAACTTGTACGCTACATTTTAATAAGGAAGTTTTTGGCTCTCAGCGTTTTTTCTGCGAAAAAAAGCTTGTCGCCTGGTGAACGTTTTTCTGCGAAAATCGTTCTCGACGGCTCGCGCCTTCTGCGTCTCGACTGGAACAACACCGGAAGCGACAACACCTTCACCCGTCGCTGGATGCACCCTGATCACCTCGGTACAGCCTCCCTCATCTCAAACGATGCCGGTGATAAGGAAAGTTTTGGCTCTCAGCATTTTTCCTGCGGAAAAAGCCTGCCGCCTGGTGAACGTTTTTCTGCGAAAATCGTTCTCGACGAAAGCATCACAATTTACCTACCCTACGGTGCTGTCCCGAGTGCTTCGCTTCGCGAGAGCACTCTAGAAGAAAAGAGCGAGACCGGCTTCCGTGATCCCTACGGCTTCACAGGCAAAGAACTCGAAGTCGACCTCGGCATCATGTACTTCGGCGCAAGGTGGTACAACCCACAACTGGGAAGATGGCTGAGCCCCGACCCGCTGTATCTCGTGAGCACCGCCAAGAATGCGGAACGCCAGCAGAATCTCTATGAGTACGCGAGCAACAACCCGTGGACGTTCGTGGATCCTAATGGGCTGGATGAGACAGCTGATCAATATAAGAAAACAGTGAATGATGTAAGAGGAAAAAATAATCCTGATATTGCTGGATCAAAGGATCGATTAGATGGAAAAAATTCAGAAAGTAGATTAAAAGAGCTCCATGATTCAATAAATCATGGCAAGAAATTTCTTGGGGTAGGCAATGTAAGCTTTATAATTTCAACCGCATGGAGCATGGCTATAGGGATTATAGAATCTGATGTTACTTCTAATAAATTTACCAAAAACGGAAATACATTTGCAGTTGGATACTTGCAGATGAGTCGTTATGAATTATTGAAGGCTATGAATACGAACCATGATTTTAAAAAATATGTAAATGATTGGCTTGCTAAAAATCCAAAACCAAATAAAAGACCATCACATTTTCGTCCAATAAAAGGAAATACTCCAGAAATTTCTGCTCAAAATGACGCTTTATGGAAAAATGTTACAAAAGAGGAATGGGCTTTAACTAATGGTAAAATTAATATATTAGCCTTCATGATTAATGTTAATAATAATCTTAGGCAAGTAATAAACAATTCTTGTAGTGGAAGATTTTGTTTTTCTGATAGAAAGAACCTAAATCTGAATTCACCGTTTATGTCGATATTGAAATTGGCGACATCAGGCAATATAAAGGGTCTACAAATGATATTGTCACTAATGCATAATTCGACAGGTTATTGGCAGTTACAATTTTCCAGAAGAAGTTCATTTCTTTCAAATCCCCAAGGTTTTGTAAATATTATAAATAACTATGAAGGTCCAGACAAAAAGGCGTCCTTCAGGAATGCTAAAAAAGTATTTACGTATGTAAGGCAGATATCTATATTAATCTCAATAATTGAAAAAAATATAAAATGAAAACATTATTTTTAATCATTCTTTTAATTTCATTTTCCTGTAATAATGAATATTTTATAGATTGTTTAAGTTTATACGAACGATTGGATATTATTGAATTCAATTATGAGAATTGCCATTCTTATTATAATTTTAAATTAGATTCAGTTAGCAGCCTGGATGGTTACTTTTTATACACATCTTCTTGTACTGATTTGTCAATAGAGGAATTCCCTTCTTATTGTAAAAATTTTATGATTGACAGACTAAACAAAAACTTGTATGCTCACAAGTGTTTGTCTGTAAAATTGACAGATAAAAATACTTTGATATTATCTAAACTAATATTACCAAATCTTAAATACCTTTCAGTATCTGGTAGATTCCTTCAATTTCAATTCCCATCTATGAAATCCTTAAAATCTTTTACCTATTACAATGATGCACGAAATAATGGTTTTTACTTCACAGAAAAAATTACTCATGTTGAAATGCTACACATTGGCACAACTGATTTTTTTGATTTTAAAAAAAATCTACATTATGCTAGACGCCTTAAATATTTAATAGTTACTGGTTCTTCTAATTTTCTTCATTCGAGTTTTATTCCTAAATATAATAGAATAGAATACATTATAATATCTAACAATTATGATTTTATGGACATGGATCACATTGTGGGAAAATGTCGGAATTTAAAAAAAATAGTCTTAATGAACTTAAGCCAAAATTTCCATTCAAACTCTATTTTTAAAAAATATAAAAATAATGAAAAATTCATTTTTTACAATGATTTCCCCGAAATTGGTTCTTTACTTCAACTTTTAAGTAACCCTCTATTGGGGCCTAAATCAGGTGAATTGCTTAACTGGTAAAAAATCTGATAAGGAAATCCCCTGGAAAAAATCAAGACTGAAGTGCATCAATTATTGTTTATAGTAATACTTTGACCAAATACTCATACAAAATTGGAAATGCATTAATTCCAACTGTTTTCAAAGGTAAAATTGAAATGAAAAAGTTTCCTTTAGAGGGAGACATTAAGCAAAATAGAGGTGTTAAAATATTAAAATTTAAGGATTTAAAGGCGAATGGTACGTATTAATTTTTTCATATTATTAATGTTGGCTTCATGCAAATACAATTCCCATTGTGGGGTAGAGGTGGCAATTGTGGCAATTAACCGTCCGGGGTTATGTTTTTAGGGGTTTTTACCCTGATTTCTACAAGCATGAACACCGTCTTTTTGACGATTTTTTGACTGCCTTTTGGGGTTTTTCTGAAAATCCCCCACCCGGGTTGATTTTTTATATTGAATTTCTGTGGTCTGGGTAGGGTTTTAAGGATTTTGGTTTTGAGTGGTTTTATATGGGTTTGGGTTTCGTTTGCGGGCTTTAAGTGGGCTCAAATCCTCTGAAATCGAGGCTTTAGATACACCTGTCCGTCGGTTTAGCGGTTTTCGGTTATCACTGGTACTTCAGGATTCTACTCGAAGGGTGGGGATATTTCGAAGATGACGTGCTCG
>JAHJMN010000054.1 GCA_018821305.1 Myxococcota bacterium | reverse complement strand
GTGAATGTGTGTGAGCCACGTTGCAGGTTCTTTTTCCGGTGTTTATTTGTAGGGTCGACAGATTGCATCCAGAATCGCGTAATCCCGTTTTTCCATGATCCGCGGATTCAGGGTCGAAGCCGGATTCACGGGTGGCGTCATTCACGTCTATGTGATTACCCCGGCGCCGTCCCGGCTCTCACGAGCCGGGCTGATAAACTTGCGCCTGTGCAAGCACAGGCTCATGATCCGCGGATTCAGGTCTTGGGCTTATTCGCCGCTGGTGCAGTTTGAGAAATTCAGTGTGCAGTCGGCGTTACAGGTTATAACGCCACCCTCACATGGACATCCGTTTTCGTAGTAGGAATATGAGCCATGTCCATCATAAAAATAATTACCATCGCATTCTTCACTTATACCACTAGCCTGTCCATTGCCAATTCCATCACCACAATAATCACATATACTTATGTAGCCTGAGGTATAATTTGCTATCTTTTTATTTTCAATTGAACCTTCATTGCAATTGCAAAGTTCCCAGCCTTCAAATTCGATATATTCCCACTTTGATTGGATATGAATCATTCCCAACACTGATTCAATAACAATATTTCTATTATTTACATCCTTTTTACAAAAATTTCCCAAATGTCCGCACGCTTCGGGGGAGGATTCGTCTATTATTGTCGGTTTCGGGACACATACTTCGAATGTGGTTTCCTCACAAACTGCGTGATCATCTTCCTCGGTGTAATATCGTGCCTCCCGGATATCGCAGGCTTCAGGATCACAATCCGCCATGACAGTTATCGCGTTGCAATCCACATTTTCCTTCTTCTCTTCATCGCACCCGACAACAAATATTGAAACTATAAGAAGTATTGTAATTTTAATCATCAGATACCCTTTTTTATTCTCGTCGACAGTCAGAATAATTCCAGTAACAGTTTTCTGAACAGGTAATTTCACCACTGGTCCATCTGATTTCTGTTGAAACTCCCGCAGATGCGCCGGTTGTTACGGAATTTATTGTACGCAAAATATCCTATTATTAGTATTCTATTGGCAATATCTGTAATCCCATTTGCAGGCAGTGCAGGTAATGAATCCTGAAGTCCATGTACCATTTCCAAGAGCTTCGCCATGTTCTTTACATCCAGGCATTGAGCCTAACTCAGTATCACACTGCTCAGCATCACACTGCTCAACATCACACTGCTCAACATCACACTGCTCACCCGGTTCAATAACGCCGTTACCGCAAACTGGTGAATTGTATTTATCTAATCCACCTCCAATTTCTTCACATGCTATCCAATCTTCTGAAGGCGCATATTTAGAGCCAACTGCAACTACAATTAGTTCATTCAGTTTAAGGCAATAAAGTTTATGCACTGGACAGGAAGGAATATCAGTTTCTTCACAACCATCCGGATTTGGTGGATAAAGTTTTGACTTATGTAAACATAAATTAAAGTTGCTGTCTTTACCATCCCAACCTCTTAGAATATTATAAAATGATGCTATTTTTTTTTCACCATAAATCATAAAAGAAAAAATGGATCGATATCGGCATTCGGGGTTTGATTCGCAATCTTCCTTTGTTTTTCCAAGTGCATAACAATCAGTATTTTTTTCACATGAATAAACAAACAACATTATAAAAATCAATAGATATCTCATGTTAACACCTTTATTCTCCAGCACTTACACTACCAAAACTTCTTCATTAGAAACGGATTTTTGGATCTCGCCGCAGCTCCAGACAATTAGTGAGAAACCGCAACGCGGTTTCAAGATATTAGCGAAGGGATCAAAGATACCAGCGGTATCAAGGATCCCTGGAACCCCCCAACCACACCCATCAGGACCCTGAAATGGTCCAACATATCCACCATCAAGCCTGAAAACTCAACAGCCCGCCTTCTTTCCTGCGAGTTATTCGCTGGTGCAGTTTGAGAAATTCAGTGTGCAGTCGGCGTTACAGGTTATAACGCCTCCCTCACAGGGCCATCCGTTTTCGTAGTAGGCATACGAACCATGTCCATCATAAAAATAATTACCATCGCATTTTTCACTTACGCCACCCCATTGACCATTACCTATGCCGTCACCACAATAATCACATATACTTATATACCCTGGGTTAATTGCAGCAAATTTTTTATCATCAACTTCACCGTAGTTACAATTGCAAAGCTCCCAACCTTCAATTTTTATAAACTCATTTTTTGATTGAATTCGAATACTTCCAAATACCGATTCAATGACAATATTCCTATTGTTTGCATCTTTTTTACAAAAATTACCAAAAGCTTCACACGCTTCGGGGGAGGATTCGTCTATTATTGTCGGTTTCGGGACACATACTTCAAAGGTGGTTTCCTCACAAACTGCGTGATCATCTTCCTCGGTGTAATATCGTGCCTCCCGGATATCGCAGGCATCAGGATCACAATCCGCCATGACAGTTATCGCGTTGCAATCCACATTTTCCTTCTTCTCTTCATCGCACCCGACAACAAATATTGAAACTATAAGAAGTATTGTAATTTTAATCATCAGATACCCTTTTTTGAAAACCCGACATTGAGTATACTTCGAAAAAGAGTCTGTGCAAGGATGTTTTTCAACTTGTATTATTTCCGAATTAAAAGATCCGCGGATTCAGGGTCGTGTTTGGATTCGCGGGTGGCGTCATTCGCATCTATGTGATTACCCCGGCGCCCACCAGGGATCTTCGATGCCTTCCGGCATCTTTGATCCCTTCGCTTACACCGTTTTTCGCAGAAAAACGGTGAATGTGTGTGAGCCACGTTGTAGCTCTTTTTCCGTGTTTCTTTTGGGGTCGACAGATTGCATCCAGAATCGCGTAATCCCGTTTTTCCATGATCCGCGGATTCAGGGTCGAAGCCGGATTCACGGATTTGATTGAGGGCGGGGTGATTGCCATTCGGCGATTCGAGGGGTCGATTGAGGTCGGCGTGATTATATTCCGGCTATTTGTATTTTTGATCGGGGCCTTTGTGAGGTCCATCGTCGTCCCTTCTTAATCGATCGGGGGTGGTGGTTTTCTCGCTGGCCGTCCGCGTGATGAAATCGGCCTTCC
>JAHJMN010000053.1 GCA_018821305.1 Myxococcota bacterium | reverse complement strand
CGTGTCCGGAAATTCGCTTCGCGAAGAATTTTATTAAAAATTCTATCCGGCCACTAGTAATAAATTCAACACCTTGCGGTTACTGTCCTGAGCAAAAATCGGGCGAAAAATTTGATTTTCGGTATTTCAGGACAGTAACTAGTTAATAAAATTCTGAAAAGAACTGAAATATTGTCACTTCCAGATCAAATTACCACCGGTTACTGATGCCTGTATAGGGATTAGTGATGGGTCGACTATTCCAATTTTTTTCAGGTTATAAAATATAAAATATCAGAATAGAGCGGAAACGGTGAGGGTGAAAGCCCATGGAATTGTAAACGGATCGTATAACTGAAAAGTGTGCGGGATTTTATATGAAATTTTAATTGAAGTCTCAAGGCGGTCTGTCAATTTCAAGCCGGCAACAGCAGAAAAGTAAAAATATCCCGAAAGATTGGAATACCAACCGTTTTCTACTTCCGGATGTTCAGATGAATAAGGTTTGTTATGTTTCAAGTAGGTTGTTAGGTTATTCCTGTATATTATATCAAAACCAGCATACCAGCGATTAGTAAAATGTCCGGCCATGAGCCCTGCATTCAGTGAAAAAGTATTTCCGTCCGATATGTTACTGAAAAACTTTGATCTCAAGCCGGTGGCAAGTTTGATATTCCATTTTGATTTTAGAAGCAGGGTCTGACCTTCAATTGAAAAACCCAAATGGTCCATTTCTTTCAGTAAAAATACAGGACTTGTGACTGAACCGCTTAATATTACAGGATTAAACGGGGTTCTAAACTTAAATCCACCTGAAAAACCAACTATAATTGAGGGGTCAAATCCAGTAAAACCGGAAATGTGATAATCATACGAATTGTCGTAAAGAAGGAAAATACTTGACGGGATCTGAGCAGTTGCATTTCCTGAAAACATAACTGATGGAAAAAACATAATGATGGAAAAATATTTCAGAAATTTATGCATAAGATCACCTCCCAAGATATTCTCGGATAATCGAAATAGTGTCATCCGGTCGATAAAACAGAAGGTAGTGCCCAGCCCCGCTTACAATGCGGAAATCGACATCAGCAAATAATTGGACGTGGTTTTGCCGCTGAAAAGATTCGCCAATACGGTAACTTTCAGAACCAGCGATAAGAAGAACCTGATGTGGAAAAGCAGCAAATTGAGTAGTAAAATTATAATCATAATTACCATCAATAAACCCCAGTTCACCAGCAATTGCGTTCCAGGCTCTGTATCCCGTTCTTTTTATCGGAAGTAAATTGCTGTCCTCACCAACACCAAAATCATCTTCACTGTCTAAAATTGCAGATATCGCCATCATATAATCACCCCTTGCATCTGAATCAGGGATATTGTGGTCCATTGCCTCGAGAAAGCGACTCAAATCCTCATCGGAAAGATCAAGTTCCATCCCCCCCATGTTTTTTGCTGCGGATTTATTCATTGCCATGGGCTCAATAAGAATCAATTTATTTACGCTGTCAGGAAACGCATCAACATAAGCTGCCGCAAAAGCACCTCCCCATGAGTGTCCGAGCAGTGCAAACTGAGAATCAGGTGTAAAATATTCGACTATCTCGTTGAGATCCTGAATAAAATTTTGTACTGACAGTGTTTTATCTGAAACGCGCTCTGATAAGCCGCTTCCGCGTTGATCCCACAATACTATAAAGTACTGATCAGATAACTGTGCGAGATTAGTGTAAGCGGAGTAATCACCTCCTGGCCCCCCGTGTAGAACTATCAGCACATTAGTACCGTCATTGACACCGAATGTTTCCAGGTGAATGAGGCTGCCGTCAGATAGTAAAAAAGCAGGAAGCTCACTGTTTTTATCCACTGTAAGCGGAACAAGATTTGGCGCTTCATCCATATCCTTCAACGTGCATCCTGATAGAAGCACAACAAACAAAATAAACATTACCCGGAATCGTTTAAACATAACCTGATCTCCTGTCTTCGTGTCATGTTACAGTGGGCGAAAATGACACTCTAATTCTAAGACACCAGAAATCGATTTTTCTGCTCTTTTTTCGAAAAAAACTTACTTCCGGAAAGAGAATATATGGTGGCATACTCACTCATCTTAAAATTAAATCATTATTATTTCTGCTATTTTTTACTTGTAAAAGCATAAATAAAGGGTAGTTATATTGGTAAACTGAAAGGAAATTTCAATGAAAACTTTTCTGTCATCCATAATGATTATTTTGTTTGCCGTTTCTTTTTTCTATGCCTGCGAAGATGACTCATCTACTAATCCGTGGATTGAAACTGCCTGTGACGATGGCATTGATAACGACAATGACGGATATATTGACTGCGATGATCAGGACTGCTTTGAAGCTTTTGCATGCAATCCTACAGAAATCTGCGACGACGGTATAGACAACGACAATGACGGGTACATTGACTGTAAAGATGCGGATTGTGATCTGGAATGCGAAGTTCGGGAAATCTGCAACGATGAAATTGATAACGACAATGACGGATATATTGACTGCGATGATCAGGACTGCACTGGACATGAGTACTGTACAGCGCAATCTGAAATCTGCAATGACAACATCGATAACGATAACGATGGGGATATCGATTGTGATGATCCTGATTGTGCCGATTTCTGTGAACCCGTTACTGAACACTGCGGTGACGGCAAAGACAATGATGGAGATGGACGCACTGATTGCGATGATCCTGATTGTGCTCAGGACACAGTATATTGTGGAGCCGGAATGGAATGGGACTGTATCGACGGAGTTGATAACGATGAAGACGGTCTTACCGACTGCGATGACCCCGACTGTTACCACATCGGTTACTGTCCCTGTAACCCCGTAACTGATACCGGATGCCCTGTGCAAAACCAGCATTGTTACGCCCGTGAGAATGATCCTCCCACATGCAGAGTTGAACTCGGTACCTTTGAAACCGGCACTGCATGCAATGACATTTCTGACTGCGTGCCCGGCAACGTCTGTCTTTCCCACAATTCTGATGAACCCTGGTGCATAAAACTCTGTGATTTTCCTATTGGTGAATGTCCAGAAGGTACGTTCTGCAATCCATGGGCAGACTTTGGCATCTGCATATAGATTCGCTTATTCTTTATGGGGTCGATATTTTTTACGAAACAAAAGCATAGCAGAAAGCAAAACAGGAAACATACTTGGCGACCATGAACTACTGCCTGCTTTGCAATTGCAGCCGGAATCGTCTGCTGACCCTTCAGACGCATCAGCATCAGAACCGGAGTCAACCCCTGCGTCAACGGGAGGATTGGATGTTTCGTGACTTACTGACAATGTAAAGTCACCCTTTCGAGAATAGTTCATGGAATCAGCATTGTAGGAACCGTGATTATGATATGAAACAGTTACAATACATCGATTAACATCCGAAGGCATTGAGAATTCCAGATTGCCGGAGTTTGATTCGAACTCAATGGGAAGAACAATTACTTCCTCTCCGGATTTCCAGAGCAACACTGAACCGGACCATAGCCCTTCCGGATTTGCATCTACCTTGACAGTAACATTTGTTCCATATGCAAGATCAATATCCGTAAGTTCAATGTATCTTGAAGAATATTCATGAAGGATCAGTTCAACCGGACTCCCAAATGGAATTGATACACTTTGGGCAATCTGTGGACTTGCGTATAAGCTGCCGACTTTGAAATGATGCCCATCATCGTGTTCACCAGTAATTGCCCGCCAGAAGGAAAATTCCCGAAAAGCGTCGTCGAAAGAAGTACCCTTTTCAATCAGGAATTCATTGATTGCTGTGAAATAATCCGGGGAATTACCGGAAGAACACTCCGGGCTCATACCGGACATGTTTATTTCTCCGTTTTGACGAAATCGTTTCCATATAGCGGAAAGGAAAGAAGCATTTCCTTCTCCGAACTTATCTCGAAGAAACAAGGGAAACAGGGCGCTTCCAAGTTGATAAGGAAAACACGGTTCTGAACCGTTACAGGGGAAATCCATTGTCCAGTAATTGAGCGGATATTCAGGAAAATCCTGAAAATTCGAAATTACCCATGGAACAATTGTTGATTCAGGAAACTCAGATGAAATAAGTGCGATTGTAAAACTTTCAAATGCTGAAGGATGTTCACTACAGTCAACAGCGTACTGAGAAGCATGGTTGAGTTCGTGAAAGACGCCCTCTGCAACGAGAGGATCTTCCGCAGAAGCAGCATTATCAATAGTTATTACACTCGCACAGTCACAAATCTCTGTTTCGGAAACATCCGCCACTGGTTCAACCATTGCTCCGCCTGCTCCCATGCCTGTATCTGCCAGATAAAAAATCATACCTCGATAGGGCAAATTCCCGCCTTCAGATGTCCAGGGAATCTCATATCCGAGTTGCTTAAATTGTCTCTCCCAGGCTGTTTCAGCTGATGACAATACGGAAACAGCAAGTTCATCATCAAAGCTACTGTCCCACACCACTTTCAATGGGTATTCGGTCGATTCAAGCTCGTACGCTTCAACTCGGCCGGAAACTGTCATACACACCATAAGCATCAGAATAAAAATTTGCATTTTATTTCCCTGTTCCTCTCAGAAACAACACCGTTACCCTTCCGGATTGAAAAAAATCAACAGCACGTAAAATCCCTTATCTATCTGCATCTACCTCGATATTATTTCAATTACCAACTTTTTAAAATTGATTGGTCAAATTTTCATCACACTATGTGTCTGTGATCACAATTGAATTTTCAACAGGATGTTATCCACCTGAATAGAGTCACAATCGTACAATGAATTTTGGGCTCCCAAAAAACAATTGCCTTCAATCAAAGTAAACATTCAGCCCCAAGACACGAACTAACCAATTTGTTATTGAGAAAAAAAGATCAGAAAAGACTTGATCCCGGGAAGAAAATAAATTACAGGTTGATCGGTATTAATATTTTCATTTTCGTAATACCTACAACGCTTTTTTAAACTGGATATATACTTGAGATAGGAGACTGGAATGTCTGTTTTAGCAACTGTAAAAACCGTGATCGACACCGAGGGGACCGCGCGTCACAATTTGCTTCCTGTCCTTACATCACTGAGAAGTAAATTGGGCTCGTTATCACCCGAAATTCTTAAAAATGTATCCCAAATCATGGATATCCCCATGGCTCATGTCTACGGAACCGCAACATTCTATTCATTTCTGGAAACTAAACCGATGGGAAAAAATGTTATCCGACTGTGCCGTACAATTTCATGTGACATGCACGGTAAGCGTGACGTTTTAAATGCTCTTGAAGATGTTCTGGCGGTTAAAAATGGCGAAACCACCACAGATGGATTATTCACTCTAACTGAAACGAACTGCCTCGGTCATTGCCATGAGGGTCCAGTCATGCTTGTTAATGACGAAGTTTTTTCATCCCTCAAGCCTGAAAACATTCCTGCAATCATTGATGAAATAAGGAAAAAGAGGTAGTATAATGAGCGAAGACAAAATCAACAAAATGCAGGAAAAGATAAATCTTATTTTCTCCGATTGTGAAGTTTGTGAGGTAGTATCACAAGCTCTGGCAGAAGATCCTGAACAAATTCTGAAAATGCTTCTCGTTTCTTCACTGCGGGGTCGCGGTGGTGCTGGATTTCCGACATCACTCAAGTGGAAGTTTGCCCGGCAGGCTCCCGGTGACCGTAAATTCGTAATTGTGAACGCTGATGAAGGAGAACCCGGAACATTCAAAGATCGTGAAATACTTGAAAAAGTTCCGTATAAAGTGTTCGCGGGAATGGCGATTTGTGCTCATACCATCGGAGCAAGAGAAGGGTTTATTTACCTCCGGGGCGAATATAACTACATGAGAAAAACACTGGAAGAGCAAATTCAGGATTTTCATAATAAAATCGCTGGTAAGCTTGATTTCGTCATAAAAATTGTCTCCGGTGCCGGAGCTTATGTCTGTGGCGAAGAAACAGCTTTAATTGAAAGTATGGAAGGAAAACGTGGAGAACCACGGAACAAACCTCCATATCCTGTTACTGCGGGGTATCTCGGATGTCCAACGGTAGTTAACAATGTTGAAACATTAGTTTATGTAACTATGATCATGAAGATGGGACCGCAGCATTTTGCTTCCCTCGGAACTCAACACAGTCGTGGAGCTAAAGTTTTCAGTATCAGTGGTGACACACCTATTCCTGGTATTTATGAACTGGAGCTTGGAATGAGCCTTGCTGAATTTGTTGAACTTTTCGGTGATGGCGACACAAAAGCAGTTCAAGTCGGTGGTGCAGGCGGCTTTTGCGTACCAAGGAAAAAATTTACGGAAACCATTATTGGATTTGAAGGAGTTCCAACGGGAGGAAGCATGATGCTTTTCAATTCCACCCGGAGCATGTACAACGTTCTTCACAACTACCTTGATTTCTTCTGCGAAGAAAGCTGTGGCCAGTGTACCCCCTGTCGCGTGGGTTGCCAGCAACTGCGCAAAGGAATTGAAGAAGTTAAAAATCATAGCCTCAAACCAGTACACCTTGATGTTCTCAAAAAAATGACTGACACGATGAGATATGCGTCTAAATGCGGACTCGGGCAGAGTGTGCCCAACTCATTCAATTCAATCATTGATAACTTCAGGGAAGAAATTATTTTCTAAGAGGTAGTTAATGTCCTGTAATTCTATTTCGCGAAGCGAAATGTAAAAGGACACGAAGGATGTAGTGCAACATGAAAAAAATTAAAATTCAAATAGATAATCGTGAAGTAGAAGTGGATGAGGGAACAACAATTCTAAAAGCAGCTGAAAAACTGAATATCCATATTCCTACCCTTTGCCACCATGAAGATCTCTGTATTGCTGGTAACTGTCGCGTGTGTGTTGTGGAGGTAGAGGGCGCAAACCTGCTCAGCGCTTCCTGTGCCACACCTGTTATGGAAGGTATGAAAATACATACCAATTCAATGAAAGTGAGAAATACGCGTAGAACTATACTTGATATGCTTCTTTCGGAGCATGCTGGTGAGTGTACAAGCTGCACTAGAAGCGGCAATTGCGAACTCCAGACACTTGCTGGATATTATGCGTCACCTGATAATGCTCTTTTAGATATAAGCATCAAATCAAAGCCGGACACAAGCTCCCCATCTATTACAAAAGATGACTCCAAATGTATCCGATGTCAGCGCTGCGTTAGAACATGTGAGGAAATTCAAAAAGTTGGTGCACTTTCCATGTCAGGAAAAGGGGAACATGCAAAAGTAAGCACTTTTTTCGAACTTCCTCTGAATACAGTAATTTGTACTAACTGTGGTCAGTGCGTTACAAGATGTCCCACAGGTGCTCTGGTGGAGCGTTCATATATAGATGAAGTGTGGGATGCTCTGAGCAATCCGGATGTCCATACTGTAGTACAAACTGCTCCTGCAGTCCGTGTTGGCCTGGGAGAAGCACTGGGTCATGATCCCGGCGGTCGTTTCACAGGTAAAATGGTCAGTGCACTTCGCAACCTCGGGTTTGACGCTGTTTTTGATACAAATTTTACCGCTGATCTCACAATAATCGAAGAAGGAAGTGAACTACTCGCAAGACTTACCAATGTTCTTACCGGTGATAAAAGTGCGCAACTTCCAATGTTTACATCCTGCAGCCCCGGCTGGATCAAGTTCATAGAGCATCGCTGGCCTCATCTTTTAGGACATCTCAGTACCTGTAAAAGTCCCCAGCAGATGTTCGGGCCTCTTGCCAAGACCCGATATCCTGAAGCAACGGGGGTTAATCCGCAAAAAATCTGCAGTATTTCCATAATGCCCTGTACTGCTAAAAAATTTGAAGCTGACCGTCCTGAAATGAGAGCAAGTGGTTTTAAAGATGTAGATTATGTTCTTACTACACGTGAATTGGCAAAGATGATAAAGCAGGCAGGTATTGATTTCGATGCTCTGGAAGAATCAGAATGCGACTCAATGCTCGGAAAACACACTGGTGCTGCAGTTATATTTGGGGCAACAGGCGGGGTTATGGAGGCTGCAATTCGCACGGTTTATGAACTGGTAACTGGCAGACAAGTTCCTTTTGAAAACCTCAATATTACACCGGTACGCGGCATGGAAGGAATCCGTGAAGCGACTCTGAAAATTGAAGGTACCGTTGAAAAATACAGATTCCTTGAAGGTGTCGAAGTTAAAGTCGCTATTGCTCACGGTCTTATCAATGCCGATAAGCTTATGGAAGCAGTAAACGGTGGAAATGCACCCTGGCATTTTATTGAAGTAATGGCCTGTCCCGGTGGGTGTCTTTCCGGTGGAGGCCAGCCGATTCCGACGTCTCCGGATATCAGGGCCGCCCGTGCAAATGCAATTTACGAGGAAGACGCATCTCTTCTTCTACGCAAATCTCATGAAAACCCCGAGATTACTAAACTTTATGAAGAGTTCCTCGTAGATGGCCCCCTCGGTCATACATCTCATCACCTACTTCACACACACTACACTCCCCGCCCTTGAGTTAGCTTTCCGGACTACAATTTTTACGGACTAATAGCAGGGCAAAAAGCAAAACAGGAAATATATTTGACGGACTTGAACTGCTACTGGCTTTGCATCTACCTTGACGTTGACATTTACTCCATTAGTATGATCAATATCTGTAAGACGTAAGACTACTTTGGAGCAATGGCCCAAACATGACAATTCTTGTAGCCATCCACTTGTAATGAACATTTTTCTGGCTCAGAAGCCTGATTTTTTGCGATTTGGCGAAAACAACAAGCGTTATCCTTTAAATACGGACAACCAAGGGAATGAACATTCAGAGTAAATTTGCTTGAACTGGGTTTGTTTTTGACTATTTCCTTCTTTTTAAGATTTTCTTCAATATTTTCTAATACCATTTGTGATGTTTTACTGATTTCTTTATTCTTGTTGTTAGCAGCTGCCTTCAGATATGGAATAGCTTCTATTCCAATCTTTTCAATAATATCAACTGCCTCTGAAGACAATTCCGTGG
>JAHJMN010000052.1 GCA_018821305.1 Myxococcota bacterium | reverse complement strand
CGTGTCCGGAAATTCGCTTCGCGAAGAATTTTATTAAAAATTCTATCCGGCCACTAGTAATAAATTCAACACCTTGCGGTTACTGTCCTGAGCAAAAATCGGGCGAAAAATTTGATTTTCGGTATTTCAGGACAGTAACTATTTAATTTCAGAGAAAAGCTTAAGGAGAAAGCCCCTGATTTCCTGTTCCTGCTACTGATTTCCTGATTCCTTGAATTTTCTTAAAAGGGACTCAGGTATTCAATCATCCTGAAAGTTCATTTTATACTCCGCACAAATTTTTCTCAAAAAAAGTATATTCTTCTCATTGCATGCTACAATATAAATGCTAAACTTTGAAGGTTACAAACAAACAGTAACAGAAAGGCTTTGCAATGAAACTTAAATTATTATTTATTCTTATCCTATCCGCATTCTTTATCGGCTGTACTGATGGCAGCGATGACAGTAACAACTATTATAGCTCAAATAACTATAATAATTCTAACTATAATGATGGTGGTGTTAATAACAATACTCAAAATCTAAACAACTCCAATAATCAAAATAACACCAACAATACAAGTAACACTACCACTACTAACAACACTACTGAATTGACACCTGAAGAACTTCTCGAACTTCTCTGCCAGGATGCCCCGGAAGAAGAAGTTACTTATTTTATGAGTGCCGACGACAGCGGTTCTCAAGCTCACGCAATGCTGGCTAAGCATAATATCCAGAAAGGCTCTTGCTATTATCTCATGGGGAATCCTCCAAGAGAATATGAATTCCTGAACTACTATTCATTTAACTATGAACGACCTGCTGCTGGAAGTCTTGGGATTACTCCTCAGATGATGCTTGATAACGATGGTATGTATAAACTGCTGGTGGGTGTCGTATCCGAAAGCCGTGAAATTGAAGATAGACGCTCACTTCATTTTGTATTTTCAATTGATACCAGCGGTTCAATGTCCGGAGAACCCCTTGAAAATGTTAAGCATGTGCTTAGGGCCCTTGCACCACGCATGAGAGTCGGTGATATTGTATCTTTAGTTGAGTGGAGTAATACTCAGGAAGTTCTTTTAGAAGCCCATGAAGTAAGCGGCCCCAATGATCTGGACTTTCTTAATGTTGTAAATAATCTGGCTTCATCAGGTTCCACTGACCTTCACGCTGGACTTGTAACTGCCTATGACCTTGCAAATCAATATTACAGCGCTGAGCGTCTCACAAGAGTATTTCTGGTATCCGACGGCGGTGCTAATACGGGAATTACCGATGAGGAGATCATCGGAAATGCCGCTTCTATGCAGGAAGGGGAAGGCATTTTCATGATCGGAATTGGAACTTCCGATTACTACAATCATCAACTTATGGATCGAGTCACAGATCTTGGTCGTGGAGCCTATGTCTATGTAAACGACGAAACAGCTGCCTACGAAGTCTTCTCCGAAGAGCGCTTCCTGTCAAATGTTGATGTTGCTGCTTTGGGTGTACGACTTGAAGTCACCCTTCCACCTGCATTTATTGTGGCCCAGTTCCATGGTGAAGAGATTTCCACAAATCCTGACGAAGTACGCCCTCAGCATCTTGCTCCCAACGATGCCATGCTCTATCACTCATCTTTAGCAGATTGCGGCTCCGAAGATCCCGCATCTGAAACCGTTACCTTCCGGGTAACATGGATGGATCCCCTCACAAGAAATCCCATGGAGGAAACGATCTCTATTACCATAGGTGAACTTCTTGAAGGTCCAGTAGATAAACTCCTCAAATCCAATCTGATTGTTAATTATGCACGCTGGATTGCAGGGCTTGAAGTTTATGAAAGTGAAGAACTTGATCGAGCTACACAGAAATCAAGGCTTTTAGAAGAACTCCAGACGTTGTATAGTGAAACTCAGGACGAAGATTTATCTGAAATTATTTCCCTTCTTGGAACTTGTAACTAAGCAGTGTTATTGAAAATTATTCTCTTTTCTCTGTCAATTCTTGCTGTATCGCCATTTCTTGCTGGTTGTCGCAACCCGTTTGACGATGAAGAAGTAAAATGCCTTACTCCGATCCATATTTACACCGAAAAAAATCAGTGTTTTGCTGAAAGACTGTCCGAACACTGTGTAAGAGTAAGCAACAAAGATTCTACTTACACTGAAAAATGCAGGATTAATGAAGACGGCGGCATTTTATATTTGAATCAAAAAGATCCCCGATACATCGAAGAAGATGGTTGGTATGACTGCAGTTACGAAGGTCTTCTAGCCACTACTCTTGATTCTTTGAAGCCAAATCAGTGCCTGCTTTTCGGGGATGAGCCCCTTTACACATGGATGTGCGTCCCCGATGAAAATGTTTTTCTAATTGAGAATGTTGAGGGCAACTGCTTTGCTCATCGCGCTTTGCTGCCACAGTGCTTCATAGTTAATACACAGCAGGGATATTCCGAAGGCTGGCAGATGTGTTATGCCTCAACCGGCGGTACAATTGTAATCCATGGACTTTCGCCCTATGACTGGAAAACTCCCCTGGGTTGGGAAGAATGCCCCGACAACCTGTACCTCTCAGAAACCCCCTGCGACGATTGCTGCCTTATTACAGAATAAAAAAACAATTACCTTCAGGAATGAGACACTGATTGTCCCCTTGCATTTTTGCAAAGCAAAAATTGCCTCCCTGTTCCTGCTACTAATTTCTTGTTTCCCTGATTTTTAACAGGCAAGCAGGCAGTCAGGGAACAGGTTCAGGAGCAGTGCCCATCCTGTATCCGTCAGGTGCACAACGGCATCTGGCAGGTATCCTCACCAGCATAAATTCATTGACACTGAAGGTTTTAGAAGACACAAAAGAAATGAGGACATAAAAATGAGCGCTAGAACTTTTATATTTATGACTTTTTTTCTGGCTTTATATCCATTGAATTCCCATGCAGTTTACAGTTGCGGTGGTGTCAACGATACATGCCCCTGCGGCGCCTCAAATCCTTATCCCTGCTGCGATAATGGCGGAAACTGCACCTGGTATGCCTGGCACAGTGCATGCTGTCACTGGGATATGGCTCTTCCCGGCTGGGGAAATGCTCAAACCTGGGCTCAGTATGCCAACGCGAATCCCAATTATGAGGTTTTATCCTATCCTGTCGTTGGAGCCATTGCCTGCAGAACCCTCGGAACCTATGGTCATGTTGCTTTTGTTACCGCTGTTTCGGGAAATACCATCACCGTTGAGGAAGAAAACTGCTGCTCCACTTGTGCTGCGGGGGTGCGAACCTGGAATTATGATGCTTCTTATTTTGATGGCGGCTACATAATTCCCGTTGGCGGGGTAATTCCCCCCGCATGTGATATCGAAATAAATGGCACTCCCGTGGTAATTGATGATGCTTCCGATTGTTTTGAACACCACGGAACCTACTGGTGGGATGAAGCGGTGGGAACGGACGGGCATTCATATTATACCTACGCCACGGATGACACCCTGGCAGACAGCTGGGCAAGCTGGCGCCTCAATGTTACAGTAGCGGGCAACTACGATATTTCCGTAATGATTCCGCCCTCTGTAAATGACATGACTCAGCAGGCTTCATACACAGTATCACACAGCGGGGGCGAAACTCCGGTTTCAGTAAATCAGGCGGCAAATGCAGGTAACTGGGTTTTTCTTGGAAGTTTCTGGCTTAACGAAGGTACCACGCAATTTGTAAGACTCAATGACAACACCGGGGAAAACTACGATTTGCGTCGGGTCCTTTTGTACGATGCCATCAGCGTTGAACCTACCCCTCAGTGTCAGGATGAATGTTCAGAAGGTGAGCGGACTTGCGAAGGCTCAAACGGTTTTAAAACCTGCGGTAATTTCGACGGCGACAACTGTCTTGAATGGTCGTCGGTGGAATTCTGCGGTCTTGACGAAGTCTGTACCGATGGCACTTGTGAATTTAACCCCGCAGGCTGCACTGATGAGTGCACACAAACGGGGTACTCATGCTTCTCACCTACTGTCCTACAGTACTGTGGACAGTTTGACGAAGACAGTTGTCTTGAATACGGAAACAACGAACCATGCCCCGATGGAGCAACCTGCTCAAACGGTCAGTGCACGAACTCTTCCGACGGTGGAACGGATTCTCAGACCGATTCCGGTGAGGAAAATAACTCAGACTCCGGCTGTAATTGTAAAACCGGCACCTCAAAACACTCATCTTTTCCCCTCCTGCTGCTTTTAATGGCCATCACAGCCCTCACTTTCCGAAGAAAAATTTAGACCACTTGCAGAGTAAAAGGATCGAAATGAGGAAATTGAATCAAAAATTACGTTCTTTTTAATTATTAATTGATATTGAATGGTTACGCCCTGATCCTGAACCTGTTTGCCTGACTACCTGATTCCCTGTTAAAAAAATCAGGAAATCAGGTAAGCAGTAGCAGCAACAGGGCAATCAGGGGCTTTTTCCTGAAGGTTTTCTTTGAAATTAAACACTATCGTTTTACTCAGGAAGCGTCATAGTTTTATTAACAACTTCAACTGATACGGTTGCAACGATCACAAGGGGCATCAAAACCGCTAAACCGCTATCGGAGTGAGAAGCTTTTTGTAATATTGGCTTTAATTTTTACGGGGGTTGTTTTTAAAAGAGAAAGGGGGAACTATTTCTTTGCGATGTCAATGCATTCGCCTTCGGAACCGAGGGCTTCTTCAAGAACGATGTCACAACTGTTTCCATCTATAGAAACGACGTCCATGCAGGTTTCATCTTCTGCTTCAGCAGCAAGAGCGTCTGCACAATCTTCTACTTCATCCCAATTTTCAAGAGTGAGGTATTCAGCTTCGCAAGTTGTCATAATTGAACAATCTGTCCAGCAACCGGCGAGATAAATATCATAGTCGTCACAAACGGTAGCGCCGCCACAGTCTTCAAAACAACTTACTTCATCTTCAAGACCTGTACATTCTTTGTCGCCACATACGTCTTCAACTGCGCAGTCTTCGGCACAGTTAATTTCATTTTCGTCACCGGTGCATTCGCCGTCGCCACAGTCGTCAACGGGACAATCCTGGGGACAAGTTACATCTTCGTTACCTTCACAGTAGCCGTCGCCACATACGATGGGGGCGGTGCAGACCATGTCGAGGTAAGTTTCAGCTAAAGCAATACAGGCTGCCATATCGCCGGTCCAGTCAGAGCAATAACCATTATCAGCGGCGTCGGCCATGTAGTCAGAGCAGTCATCGAGCATAAGCTGAGTATCAAGGTCAAGGGAATCATAATTTGCAGTACAGGCTGCTGTCATGGAGCAGTTTCCGCAACTTTCAAGGAAGTAGTCAAAGTTGTCGCAAGTAATGACTGCGTCTTCGGAAGTGCAGCTGGCAGCAAAAAATGATGCTAAAATTGCGGGAATAAGAAGTAATTTTTTCATGTTGTATCCTCCTGTGTAGTGCCGTAATTGGCTGTTCAGTTCAAAAGTTATACCATAAATGTGATCGAAATCAACATTTCATTGCCAGTGGACTTACTTACCATTGTAAAAAGTTCATCCACAGCCGCTCTTGGACGCTTGAAGTGGGTTTTTATTCCCCACTTTTTTACTTTTTTTACCTTTGTATTTATTGTCAGTTTTCGAGAACTTAAGGGGCTCACCTTAATTGATCGGAATTTTTATCTCAAAGCATACGAGGTTTTCTTCCTGCTTAAGGCTTAAAAATCCTCCCATGCTCTGAACTACCGATTGACTTATTGAAAGCCCCAGTCCACTGCCGTCATCTCTTGTGGTAAAAAACGGATCAAAGATCTTCTCTTCAATTTCTTGCGGTATATGCTTTGCGTCATTAAGTATTTTTACCACTGCAAAATTGCTGTCTTCCTCAATTTTAAACCATACGTTGCCGCTTTTACCCTCAAAAGCTTCGATTGCATTAAGAGTAATATTAAGAAAAACCTGCAGAAGTGCATCTCCATCGGTTTCAAGGATCAGTGTTCCGGTATTTTCCGGAAGATGAATTATTACTCCTGATTTATCTGCTTTTACCCGGTAGAGTTCTGCGGTTTTCCTGAGTAAAACCTGAATATCCGTTGGTTTCAGTGCACCGGTTTCCTCCCGGGAAAAACTAAGATATCTGTCGGTAATCCGCTCCATTCGATGGATTTCAGAAACGTGGTTTTCCCAGAGCTTTGTTTCGGGACTATCCGGAGGAATCAGATCTGATATGATTTCTGCCGTTCCCTGCATAATATGAAGGGGGTTTTTAAGTTCGTGAGCAAGACCAGAAACTACGCCTCCAAGCGCTTCCATACGGGTCCGCCTCACAAGATGGGCCTGCATCCTGTTTTGTAGTTCCAGATGCTTGCGTAGAGCTTCCTCGTGAGCAAGTTGCTTCATTCCGATTATTCCCGATACCCCCGCGGCCCCGAAATATGTGACTATTTCCATCAGTTTTTCAACGGTGTGCCCGGGATCCATGGGAAGCGATGTAATAAATGCGTGGGGAAAATAAATCAGCGTGACAAAAATGGCCCCGGTTATTCCCCCTGCAAGACCGTGTTTGAAACCGAAGTAAACCAGTGGTATGTAGTAAAGCCTGCGAAGAATATCGTGTATCCAGTGGATATGAGTGGGTGACAGAAAATGCAGAATCGTAATAGTTGAAACGGGAAACCAGAAAAACAGTATATCCCGGTAATGAAACAGTGATTTAAAGAAGGATCTACGGCTTTTTAATTCCATATTTTTCCATCCGGTACGCCAGGAAATATCGTGGAACCTTAAGATATTCCGCAGTTTTTGACACATTCCAGCGATTGTACTCTAAAGATGACCATATGGCATGTTTTTCAAGATCCAGCAGACCGAAACCCTCGGGAGTCAGAGTAAATGGACAATTGTGATCATCACAGGGACGATTAACAGAACTCATCTCCAGAGTTTCCCTCGTCAATTCTTCCCCGTCGGACAATATGGTCAATCTCTTGGCCAGGTTTTCCAGCTCCCTTACATTCCCGGGCAATAAAAGGGAAGTCAGATGTTTTTCAAATTCGGCATCCCACCGGAAACTTCGTCCCTGAGAATAAATTGAAATAAAATGCCTGAAAAGAACTGCAATATCTTCTCTTCGTTGCCGCAGGGGAGGAAGATCAATATTAATGACATTGAGCCGGAAGTACAAATCTTCGCGAAAACTGCCAGTTGAGATCATTCCTGATAAATCACGGTTTGTGGCAGCTATAACCCGGACATTTAATTTCTCACTTTTATCGGAACCCACGGGGGCGACTTCCCCCTCCGCAAGGACTCTGAGCAATCTCGTCTGAAGTGAATAATCAAGTTCGGAGATCTCATCGAGGAAAAGACTACCACCGTCGGCACTCTGAAATCGCCCGTTACGGTTTTCCGTCGCACCGGTAAATGCTCCCTTGCGGTGACCAAACAGTTCACTTTCCATAAGACCTGCGGGAATAGCTCCACAGTTTACCGCAACAAACGGCCCTTTTGAGAAGGGACTCCGCGCGTGAATTCTCCTTGCAATCAGTTCTTTACCTGTGCCGCTTTCACCGGTGATTAACACAGTGTGATCGGTATTGCTGACCCGGTCTACTAGAGAAATGATTTTCGTCATGGGGCTTTGTGGTGAATAAATTATCTGCCGCTCGACACCTTCCAGCCGTTTTTCAAAATCCTTTACCGTTTGTCGCAAATGCAGATGCTCTGCGGCTTTATCCATCAGAATTCCCAGATAATCACGACTGAAAGGTTTGGTTATAAAGTCCCAGGCTCCGGCTTTCATGGCTTTTACTGCCATTTCTATATCGCCAAAGGCCGTCATGATGATAATCATAGTATCATTATCAGTTTTCCGGACTGCTTCCAGCAACTCAAGCCCGCCGAGACAGGGCATTTTAACATCTGTCAGGATAACGTCGAATTTGTTTTTTTTAAGGATTTTAAGAGCTTCACAACCATCAGACGCCACGGTGCACGCATGGCCCATTTTTCCCAGATTGTACTCCGCAAGATTTCTTGCGGAGGGATCATCTTCCACAATGAGTATTTTCATAATTCCAGTTCCAGCATCAGGCCGCGTTCGGAGTAATACTATAGTATCCGATTTTCAAGAAAAGCTTCAGTAAAAAAAAAGCAGATTACCTGTGCCCTGATTGTTTTTAACAGGCAATCAGGTAATCAGGGAAACAGGGTCAGGATCAGCGGTTAAACATCCAATATCAATGTAAAATTGCAAAGGATGGAGCAAAAAATCGGCGAAAAATTTGATTTATTGTATTTCAGGACAGTAACTAAATAAACACTTTTAATCTGTCGATCCTGTTACTCCGCTAGCGGTCTATTTTCCGGATTTTGCGCAGGGTTTATCAGCTGCGCCGCTGCAGGGTGTATCTTTTTTACACGGAGAATCTCCGCCACAACCTTTTACTTCTCCAGCGCAATTACAACTTGAGCCGTCTTTATTACATTTGCAATCTTTACCGCAGGTGCAGCCCTTGCCGTCTTTGTTGCATTTGCAGTCTTTACCGCAGGTACAAGCTTTGCCGTCTTTAGCGCATTTGCAGTCTTTACCGCAGGTGCAGCCCTTGCCGTCTTTATTACATTTGCAATCTTTACCGCATTTGCAATCCGATTTGACTTCTGATTTTACTGTCTTTTTGTCCTGATTATCGGCCTTCTTTTCTTTGCCACAGGAAACTAAAGTGAGGGTTAAAAGGACGGGGAAAAATATTTTCAGCATTTATGACTCCTTTGGACAACACAGCCCGGGTTTATCTTCGCTTCATGCGAAGGACCCCTTCCGAAAGCAATTCCCGTGCCCTTTCCATAAGCATCTGTTTATATTAACTTTAATAGTTAAATATTTTTATCCCAAGTTCTGTTTTTCACAATATTGTGAAATCGTTTTCAGAATATTGTCAGAAAATAATCGACCAGACGCGGCTTGCATAATAACTGAGTTGACTGAAGTACGCACCAAAACCGTGACCCTTTTCCATGAGGACCGAAATAATCACTCCGTAACAGATGAAGTTAGCCGTGGGTAGAAACAGAAAACTGAATAAAAAACCCGTCTGCTGAATATCCGTCTGACTAAAGTGAGTTTCAATCCAGGTGGAAGTCATGTGGTAACTTGCAGAGACACCCACGGCGGCAATAAACACTGATGATGCTCCCGAAAGGGTAAAAGGAAGCAACATGAAAGTAATAGTCGGGAAAAAATACGGAGCGAGATAAATAAGCCAGTTTCCCGGAGGCGTAAAGGAAACACTTCCCCCTGATGACCAGGTAACCCGCAGATTTGTAACCCGGTGCAGCGTGAGCCAGGCAAACAGGGCATGGGTAAGTTCGTGCTCGAAAGTGGAAAATACACTACCGAAACTACGACTGCGGAAGAATAACTTCCAGAGCACAAAATACCCTCCGAAGCCGATACCGAACGGTATCGAAACCCCGGGGCGCTGGATCATTTTAATTACACTTGCACCAAAAGCCCACAGGGCCGGGATCATTAAAAGCCCGGCAGCGGCCCCCACAGGCCATTTCATGAATGCAAAACCCGTATCGATTTTCTTTGATAATACCATGAAATTACCAGCTCTTAGTAATAACCTGAATGCTACCGTCTTCAAGGCCGATGAGAATATTTTTCTCATACCAGGCTATAGACACAGGTTTTACTTCCGTCATGCGGTTAAAAATTTCCGTAAGATTTCCGTCTGTATCATACAAACCGACTTTAAAGTTCCAGGGCCGCTCACTTTCGTCGGGGTAGGTATCGCCTTCGATGTACATGACTAAAACCCGACTGTCATCCATGGCGAACATGTCGTAAACCGTCAGGCCGTTAAAAGCATCCACGGTTAGAAACCCGTCCGGAGTCCACTTCATGACGCCGAATACCAGGGGAGTTGCTATTTTCACACCACTTACAAGACCGCTGTCTTCAGATGTCGGCCAGGAATTGAATATGAAGAAGTTCGGCGGAGTCGTCACAGCGTCAAAGGACGTTCCGTCATATTCAAAATACTGTGAATAAGTCGTGTTTGAAGCTGATACATATCCGAAAACATACATTTTACTGCCGGCACCCAGAAGATGCGTGAAGCGGTTGTCTCCCGGAGGCTGTGGGTGAGGATTGTCAAACACTACAGTGTTGTCTTCGATTCCGTCCGTTGAGGACCAGACGAAACTTCGCACAGTGGAATTATTGTAATCATCAAGACTTCCGCCACTTCCGACGCTCATGAAAGAACCATCGAAAAACAGCGTATCGTGCACATGCCAGGCCCATTCGAGACTGCGGTTTTTGACCCACTGGCCGTTATCCAGAATGTATGTGTTTCCAATGAGATTATCTTCCGTGGCGTCTACGCCCGGAACAACAATTGTTCCCCCCGTCAGTCGGTACGAGCTGATTTCCTCTTCCTGAGTTACAGCTTCGGTCTGAAGTGAAGAAGGATCAAGTGATGTATAACTTCTTATTTCAACAGGGAAAATTCGACCAAGGTTAAGATCCGCATCTCCCCACCCTATGTAGAGCCTGCCGTCAAAAACCGTCATCTCGGAAATGCTCTTTCGAAACGCCATGTGCCCGAGTTCCGATGCGCAGGCCGTAATGTAGTCTTCAATGGGCCTGTCAAACTCTTCCCATCCGGAAAAATCATAATCAGCGATATCCAGTTCAGACGTAAATATAACTTCCTGAGAATGAATTATCTCAAATTCCCCATCAGTACATTTTACAGATACCTGACAGGAAGTATTTTCTTCCCCACTTTTGAAAGTGTATGTTGCCGACGATGATTGCCCATCACTCAGGGCCCCGGCGCAGGTATCTTCCGCTGTAATTTCAAGATGCGGCGGCGCAAGGGGATCCCCGTTGCACACCAGATTTCCCGAAATATTTTCAAATGCAGGGCCCGAAGAGGGAATATTCACCGCAAGCCATGAGAGAGGATTTTGTTTTTTGTCTTCAGAAGAATCATCACAACCAGCGGTTAAAATCAACACTACAAAAATAACCAGTTTCTTCATCATAACGCACCACTTTCAATATTATAAGCACCCGGAAAAGAAGTGTAGCACCAGTTCACCCAACTTTTCCACCTTTTTAGTCAGTTAATGTCCTGAAATACGCTTCCTGAGGAATACGATTGTGAGTTATTCTAAAGAAAATCATCAGGAAAGAGCCCCTGATTGTCCTGTTCCTGCTACTGATTTCCTGTTTGCCTGAATATTTTTAACAGGTATTCAGGTAGTCAGGAAAACAGGTTCAGGATCAGTGCGTATACATTCATAATCAATGCATAATTACAAATGGCAGGAAGAAAACAAGTACTTTTCCCGATTTCGATCCTTTTACTCCGCAAGTGTACTAGTTCGGGCCATCCTTTTTCAAAGAAAAGACTATAATACCTTTTTTCATTCCCGGCTTCAGAGAAATGGAACCGGATGCTGTTTTTAATCTAATCGGCTTCAGTTTAACAATTGGATGAATATTACGGAAAGTATGTTTAAACTCCCCGGAATCAAAAGCCTGAAGTACGTCATTTCCTTTGCTTCTCCGGCGAAGGGAGATCTTCTGAAAGACTTCCTTGGCCATCCATGCGGCAAAACAATTAATCTTAAGTTTCAGATCCTTTTTAAAAAGCTCATCCGGCGGTGGCTTTATTTTACCCCAAACCGTTAGTTCCCCCATATTGATTTTCAAATTCAGACCATCCGGCGTTTCAATAAATGACAATTTCATCTTTATTTTTTCACGCTTTACTCTTAACTCAGCTTTGGAACGATACGTTTTTCTGAAAGATTTCATACACCCTGCCCGCCCGAGTTTTACAGGTTTAAAGGTAAATGTAACTTTCGCTTCCGTAAATACCTCGCCGACTAAATCCGCTGCTATTTCCGACATATCCTCACTTACTGAGGCATTTTCGAAAATAGCGTGAAGAATCATATTGCGAAACTCGTAGTTACCGCTGATTTCCCCGATGTCTATTTTTCCGGTTCTTTTCAAAATAGCTTCCAGAGCACGACACGGTATTGCGCTACCGGCGCCTTTCAACTTCGATGTTATCCCGCCCTTTTTCCCGAGGCGATTGCAGTGCAGTTTTGACCCCGGACTGCTTATTTCAAAGAATCTGGAGAATTCATGTTTCACAAGGGGAAGCGGCACTGTAATTTCTGCATTGCCCTTTAAAATTGACTGAATGTATGCCGCGGTGATTTCCGGTGCTATGTAGATACCGCTTGATTCCCGCGTAATAGGCATCTTACTGATAAGTCTTAGAAAATCACTCTTGAATCGGGCATAGAGTGCAGATGTTTCCTTTATATCCACGGCGGCATAGGCTGCAGGTTTTAACGCCACCTGAGGAGGTTTTTCCCTGCTTAAAGTTCCAGTTATGTAAAGCCCTTCGGTTGAAATCAGAATAGCAGACTCCTTAATGAAAATTTCCCCCCGGGATTTCGAAGAATACTCCACGCCACGCTTTTCTTTGAGTTTCGCCATGGCCCCATCCCAGAGGCCTTCCGTATCAAATCGTATCTGCTCCGGCTTAATGAAAACAGAATTGATATTCTCAATAAATGCCCGGATTATCATGTTTCCGATAGTTACCGAGCTTGCAAACAGACTTCCCGAGATATCCGCAGAAGTAAGGACAACGCGAGTGAAGGCCGGTCTCAAGAAAACGGAATCACCCCAGACGGATACGGAAACAGATCCTTCGGCATGTCCTTCAAACTTTCCACTGTATTTCCCGCGAAAGTTCGACACTTTCCCCGCAAAACTGGCACTTATGCTGATACTCTGCTCACCGCATTTCAAGGTTATGCCTGAAAGCTTTACTCTACCGTTTTTAAACCGGATGTTCTCAAGTCGTGCCCGGAACTGCGGCAAAACAACAGCATTCAAGTCCGAAGTCGATAAAAAAGCGGCGAAATGCGGGGCTGGGTGCTTTGCAATGTTTTCCGCCTGCATCTTTATGGCGGCGTATCTCTGCCCCGTATCGTCCACGGGGGGATATTTCCGGTTTATTTTATCCGACAGCGAACTGCAGGACATAGTCAAAGCAGTAAAAACTAACAGTATATTAATGATAACTTTTCTTGTCATGTATTTCTAAGGAGCCTTGAGTCAAAGTTAAATGGAGCAATCTCAGTGATTTTAATCAGTTCGAATTGAGGATGAGCAGGGTTTATGAGGCAGTTTGATTCGCCACTTACTACCGCAGAAGGGACAATCAGGCCAAGGTTTGCACCGTCTGAAAGCCATTTTCCCGTTATATCTGCTAAGAAACCCGGTGGTGGAAATGTATTCCAGTCCCCGGCAAGCTCCGCCGGATTCACAGATTGCAAAACAGCCCCGGATGGGAGTTCAATCTCCGCTATGGACATATCGGGGGGTAAAAAATGCAGGGGCAGATGTACAAGACATTCCAAAGCAGCAAGAGCTCGACTTTGAGCTGTATAAAGAACTCTCTGCCCGGGCCGATTCCAGCGTCCACCGTACAGTCTCGCCCCTTCTCCCGAAAGATCATGTATGTACTGATTTTTCGCAATACGATATACTTTCATCTCAGGAAAACACTCCCTGCTCTATGCGTCCGAGGGTATCTAAAACCATTCTCGCACCGTAGCGGGACCCGAGAAGATCTATAGGACGGTGACCCCCGAGGCTGATGTTTTCAATATCAAGCCAGGCCCGGAAGTTATCGAGGGATCCGAAGACCTCGTAACCCCGGAAAAAGATCTCCGCAATCTGCAGAATCTGTTCCGTCGTAGCCTGATCGAGCAAATCCGTATCTTTTTTCCGCTGTATAGTCCGCTCGGTAATGTTTAAAAGCCCCGCTGCCGTACGCAGGGTTAGCCCCAGATTATCTATCAAACTGAGCAGTGATTTCTTGGGAAGCCCGCTGCGGCTCACCTCAAAAAGATCAAGGCTGTTTTCAATCGAATGCCCAGTTATCAGCGATCCGCCCAGCAGAGTTTCAATGGTTACTTCGGTCATTTCTGCCTCCATGTCGCATATACTACCGACAATTGTCACACCAGTCCAGCATCATTTTCAGAAAGCAGGCAGGCAGGGGGAAATCAGGGCGCAGGTAATCAGGGCGCAGGGAGGCAGGGAGGCAGGAAATCAGGTAATCAGGGCGCAGGTAATCAGGAAATCAGGGCGCAGGCAGGCAGGGCGCAGGAGAAATCCGTTCATTCACTGTCGCATGGGGATTCACGGGTGTGGTCATTCATGTCTATGTGATTACCCCGGAGCCCACCAGGGATCCTTGATGCCGCTGGCATCTTTGATCCCTTCGCTATGATGTGTGAGCCACGTTGTGGCTCTTCTCCGGCTCCTGAGGAGCCGGAGCGCCTGTGTAAACCCAGGCGCTGTGGGAGGTCGTAAATATCCAACGTCAGAAAAAAACCTGTTTCCCTGATCCTGATCCTGATTTCCTGCATCCCTGATTGTTTTTACAGGTTCCGCGTTCGTAGAACGCCTGTATTAGCCCAGTGCTTCCCCCTCTGGGAATCGGGGCGTTTTTGTATCCCTTTTCCCCCCTTTCCTCTTGAAAAGTGAGGCTCTTTCATACACACTGGGCAAAACCGCTTGCGGTCTATGAACATTCACACAGGAGTCATTATGATTGAAAAACAGGATTATTATTTCGCACAGAAAGCTGACATTGCCGGGGGCGTTGCCTATTCTCAAGTAGTAAAAGGGTCAGTTTTCTTTACTAAAAACTACATCTTCGAAATTCCATCCATGAAATCCAGTTTCCGGAAGATTGCTATCACCAAGGGTGCACTGGAATGGGCTATTGAGATGAATTCTCTTGCGGCAGACATGACCGTAGAAGAATTCGAAAAGGCCATGCTTGAAGCACTGGAGGACGAAAACGTAATCACCGTCGCAGACTGTGAAAAGTTCAACATTCAGGGAGGCTGGTGGATTTTCGGTCAAATCAGACTCAAAGTAAAAGGTCGCTCCCCCCGTGCCATCAGCGTCCAGCCAAAAGCCTTCCGCCTCGAACTGCGAAAATTCTATAACTTAGATAGTTAATGTCCTGTAATTCGCTTCGCGAAGAATTTAATAAAAATCCTAACAGGCCACTATACCGCTTTCGGAGTAAAAGGATCGAAACGGGAAAAGTGAATATTTTATTTCATTTTTGTAATTTTACTTTTATATTAAATGTTTATGACCTGTTCCTGACCCTGTTCCTGTTTGCCTGACTTCCTGATTACCTGTTAAAAAAATCAGGTATTCAGGTAAACAGTAGCAGGAACAGGATATCAGGGGCTCGAGGCCCTTGACCACACATGTTTAAAGGTGTTTATACGCAGTTCAGACACCCGTTTCAAAAAATCGTACGATTTTTTACTACCACTGGCGGCGGATTAGGAGCATGAGGGCGGTGAAGAAGAGGAAGGCGAAAATTGGGCGGGAGGTGTCTTTCGAGGATACATTTGAACAGCTGCAGCCGTCACTTGAGCCCGGGGGATTGTCCGGCAGTACTTCAATGCGGATCATTGCAGTGTTTGAGTATGAAATGCCGTCATAGGCCCGGTAGGTAAAGCTGTCGGAACCTTCATAGCCTGTTTCGGGAACATAGGTTACAAGCGTCGCGTCAATGGTTAGAGTTCCGTGCACGGGCTGATTTACGATGTCAAACGTGAGGAGATCATTTTCGGGATCTGTCCCCGTGAGATTAAAGGAAACCGATGTGTTTTTAATAAGGGAATAGTCATGGTCCTCGACGACGGGGGGCTCATTGGCCGTGCCGACGATAATACGCATCGTGGCGATAGCTGAATAATAATCCCCATCGAAAACATGGAAGGAAAATTCATCTTCTCCCTCAAAGCCCGCATCCGTGGTATAGAGATACTGGTTTTCTGATCCTTCAAGGTCACCATATACCGGGCCCGAAGTAATCTCATACATTAAAACTGCGGAATCCACATCTGTACCATCGAGGGTGATCATGACCGGAACGTCCACATCCGTCTGAACGGTCTGGGGAAATGCCACGGGGGGATCGTTTGCATCGATAACATTTATGACGACCTGAGCTGAATTTGAATCAAACCAGCCGTCGTTACAGTGGAAGGTAATTGAATCTTCCCCGGTCCATTCTGCCGCGGGACTGTAAGTGACCAGGTTGCCTTCAAGGGCGATACTTCCGCTGTATGGGCCCGATTCAATGATGTACGAAAGAGGATCGCCATCAGGTTCGAGACAATCAAGGGAGAAAGTAATGGGAGTGTCTTCCGGGGTAAAGACGTTCCGGGAATAAGCTGTGGGGGCGGAACCGTAAATCCAGGACCCTGCAATGGTACGACTTGAGCCGTAGGGTTCATCGGTAATGGTACCGTTATAAGATGTCATGAAGACTCTTGGGGAAACGACAACAACATCGGGAGTTTCTTCGTACACGCTGGTGGTAGCAAGGGGCAGTGAGGGTGAAATCCAGGAGTAATCCGGCTTAAAAGCCCCAAGGTAAATGTCGGAATTCCCACTTCGCATATCCCGCCAGATGGCGATCACAAGATTGTCATTATCACAGGCGGCTTTCACGTCGGATTGAACAAAGTCCGCCAAAACCAGAAGAGTATCTGCGGTATCCGGTGATGTGCCATCCGTTGCAATGCGTCTTGAATAAATGTCGTAGTCGCCACTTCGACCGTCTTCCCACAGGATATTGTAGTTGCCGCTGCAGAAGACTGCATGGGGATTAATCTGGACGTCACTATCAGCGGAAAGAACTGCGGCGGGCCCGTTTACCGTGCCGTCGGAAAGTATCCGCAGGTATTTAAGGATGTATGTTGAGCTTTCAAATTCCTGCCAGACTAAAAGGAAATCCGTGCCGTCGGATGCTACTGTAGGATTAAAGGAAACGATGGAGTCCGGAATTGTAAGGCCCGCAGTAGCCCCGGAAGACGTAATAATGGAGCCTGAAAGTTGCGGGGTAGATGAAGACCAGTCTTCCCACACCTGCAGGGTGTTTCCCTGAGCATGAGCCATGACGAGATTGTCCAGCCTGTATGGAGAAGAAGCAACCACTGAAACGGCCCCCGTTGTTGAGTCCAGCTCTACGTTCCGGGTGAGAATTGAAAAGCCCGATGCATCCTCGCTGATCCATGAGGTGATAAATGAACTGCCCGTGAAGACGGCAGCGGCATCGGTGTTTTCAGTGTCTGCCATGGAAACTTCGATGTCCGATGAGGAAAGGACGTTCCCCACGAAATCGATCATATTACCTCGGATGGTACGTTTCAGAGCGGTGTTGTCTTCCCACAGTGCTAAAACCCCGTCGGCCCCTCGAGTGAGAAGGGTTTTAGTGTGAGTATTTGCACTCAAAGAAAGAGTAGAAGAAACCTGCGCCACTATGGCATTTACATCAGCGGTAATGAACTGCGCATCCCAGTTGTCTCTTCGATAATCCGCCCACAAAATCGCAAGGCGCGACCCGCTCACGGCGATGGAGGGAAGAAACTGGTAAATTCCCGTGGGATCAAGTCGTACATATGACCCGGGTACGGTGTGAGCGTCGTCATCCACTGCCAGATATCCCGTCTGAAAAGTTACACCGTCATGGTCCTGATAAGTCACGTGATAGGAGCCCTGGGCGTATTCCAATTTGGCCCATCGGTCATTAAGATTGGTTGTAACGTCTGTAACGGGGCCCGTCGTGAAATCCGCAAACACTTTACGCCCGGAGAGGCCACCAACACCGGAAAGGGAGTGATGCCAGACAATTAAAAAATCCGTACCGTTTGATGCAGCCCCGGCCCAGTCGTTGTGACCAACTATGGTGCCGATGGGAAAACCGTCGTACTGGATATAATTGCCCGTAGAATCCACACCCATGGCCCGGACAGTGTAGCCAGCCCGGATATCCGTCCATGCAATGAGGTAGTTTGTACCGTTGTAAGCAATGGTGGGGTACTGTTTGTTTGCGGGGAAATCCGTGAGTTGGCGTGAAAACACCGGATCGACGATGCCCGAGGGACTCACCCGGGTAATATATAGTTGAGAGTAGGAACCGACGGTTTTTATGTAGGCAATAATGTAATTGCTTCCGTCAAAAAGCATGGATGCCTGTCGTTCGGAATCCAGGGTGGAGGTGATTTGAATACCGGAAGTGTCGATAACGGTACCATCAGGACGCACACGAGCGCCGTAGAGATCACCGTTTCCGTTTCTGGAATCCTCCCATACGACGAAATAATTGGAGCCGTCCCATACGATCTGAGGCAAAGTTGCGGAGCTCGAAGATGAAATTCGGATGGGAAAGGTGTCCACCACAGTGCCGTCGGCGAGAATTCTACTGCCGAAAATATTCGACCCGCCACTTCGGGAATCCACCCAGACGGCGAAAAAGTCCGTGCCGTTTCCCGCAGCCTTTACGTAACTGTCATATGCCGGATTGGGCCGTATGACTGCATCCCCGGGCCAAAGGGTCCACTGATTTTCAAAGGAGAAATCCTGAGCACGGGCCACGGGAGAATAAGTCAGCGTAAGCAGAAATAGAATTCCTGATAATTGTCTCATGTTTCACCATCCGTAAAAAACTGGAGTCGAAGTTCCGATATACCTTTTTAATATAGTATCCGGAAGTTAAAAAACAACTGTGCGATGGTAAAAAGTGTTCCATACTATTTTCTATTACAAGCCTATGGAAAAAACGCCACCTGCTTTGCCCGATTTGGAATTAATGCTGGTTTTTATTGAATGGGCGTTTCGTTGGTTTTTAACATACCATGATCCTGAATGTATATTATATTAAAAGAGCCCTATAATGAGATTATCTTATATAGCTACATATTTTCAGTTATTTACTCTACCTTTTTTAAATACTCTGCAATCCAATTTCTAACAGAATTCATGCAATTAGAGGAAAAAAGTTCCTTAGTTTTTCAGATCATGACAAAAATGTCCGGGTTCACCGCAGATTTTCCAGAGGTTTGAAGTAGAGTATTGAAAGATATTGTTGAAATTACAGCCCAAAAACAGAAAGAGCAGAAATAGGCATCTATTGTGCAATGTATAAGGGGTGTGGTTCCTATACTTAGCTTAGCTTATTTCTGCTCTACATACTCTTAAGTTTTGAAGGAACGGTGCCTAGCTTAGCTTAACGCTTATAACTTACTTACTAGCCTAGCACCTCTTTTATTCCTTTCAATTGCCTTTTTACTTTTTTTCCATTTTTTTTTCATTTCTGGTTTTCCACCTCCCGGTATGGGGCCACTCTATCTCCTGACAGGAATGTCATAGTGTTACTCTTAAATTATTCTCTCATGGGAAATTTCCAGTAAAAAAGTATTATTATTTCTTCTGTTTATACTTTGCATTCTCAGCTAATTCATAAATTGCATTGACTTACGGAGAGATCTTTTTTATTCGCTTGTATCTTTTTTTTGCATACCTGGACCGCCGGGGCAACTCAGAGTGTCAAAAGAGTATTATGCGGAAACCTCGGTGATATTTGTCACCATCAGTTATTGATTATTTTATTATTAAGGCAAGCAATGAGGTTGGCTTGGGAACGAAACAGGGATTATTTGCCGCAGCCGCCGCCGGCTTTCACATTTTCATTGCTTGAAAGCGGTTTTGCGCAGCCTTTAGCTTTGGGATTGCTTTTGCAGTAGCCGACGCGAACATGTTCCGCTGTAATGCCCTGGAATTTAAATTTGCCGTTAGCGATCCAAGTGGGACTACCCTGAACTTCAAAAGTCTTCGCCTTCTCTGAGTTTTCAACGAGAAGTTTTGTTCCTTCGTCCTTTATGCATTTTTCCATGACGACAGGATCAATACCTTTAACAGCGCAAGCTTTCCAGTTGGCATTATTGTAGTCTTTGCTTCGACATGCGAGGTATTCCATATATTTATAATCTTTGCCGTAATTTTTAATGGCGCAGAGTTGACGTATATTTTCGTCAACTTCCGGCTGACCGTGCAATGAACGAAACTTACCGTTCTGATGATCAACAATATAATTAACGGTGAATTTCATCTCGCCTTTGAAGGCGTTGAGAACTTCCACCATTGAAATCAGAGCAAGAGCACCGTAGGGGCACTGACTCATTACAAAAACATCCAGCGTGCCCGGTGTTTCCTTTGCACAGATCAACTGTTTTGCACAAGCTTCATCATCACAGTCGGTCTTCCCGTTTCCGTCATCATCGGTTTTGTTGTCGCAGATTTCTGCCGTGGGATCAAAAATGGGCTGAAATACACCAAATGTATAGAGATCTCCTGCGGGTTTAAGGGCTTTTTCAAAAAGTTTAAACGTGAGTTTATCTTCTTTAATGCTTTTACCGAAGAAAAGAACGGGAACAAGCTTGGTTCCAGCTTTCTTATAAAGTTCTTTACCTTCTGGAGTAGAGTAATCAACAACTTTTGTAACGGGTTCGTTCAGATCTCTCTTTATGAAATCGAGAACTTTTTCATACTGTTTGCATTTTTCACAGCGTTTATCCGTCAGAAGGGTCACAGCAACGCCTTTAACCGGGTTACATTCCGCCGGCTTATCTTTAATCGCGCTGCAGACACTCTTCATAATTGCCCAGGGGGAGGGACCTTCCACTTTTTTATCGTTAATAAAAATTGTGGGGCTTGCTTCTACTTTTTTAGCCGCAGCAATCTTTGCACTGGCCCGGAGCATATCCATGCCCTCTTTTCCGTTTTTGCATGCCGTAAGTTTTGCGAGATCTACACCTGCCGTTGGAGCACACTGTTGCCAGTTCTTATCAACGTTGCGGGGATCAGCGTTCTGACATTCAAGGAAAGCCCAGATTTTTTCCGGAGCAATCTTCTGTACACAGAGTTGAGCAATATTGCCATCGATTTCAGGCTGACCATGAAGAGATTCGATTTTACCATCGGGAGTTTCGTTAACCACATATTCCAGACGAGTGTGGAAATGCTTCCCAACGAGGTCGCTGATCATTTTAACTGCAGATTCTGCCGCAAGACCATAGGGACACTGGCTCATTACAAACAATGTAAGAGTTGGTTTGCCGTCCTTTTTCGCATCGTCGCCTTTTACGGTTTTCGGTGAAGGTTTGTCGGATTTGGTATCGGGGGATTTCTTACTGCAACTGAAAGTTACAAAAGATATTAATAACATTATAGAAACAAATGATTTTTTAAACATAAAAGATTCCTTTCGGTGCACATTTAGCACTACTCCAGTAAAATAATCAACAAAAAGCGATACTTCACAGTAATTTTCGTGTATTTAATAAATATGAGACGTATCTACCTTATCCCATTGTTACTTGCGGTTCTAACAACAACGATGACTTGTTCCGGGGAAAAAACGACTTCCGTAAAAACACCTGTTGATAATAAATCCGGTAACGTTGAAAATGGAAACACAGCTCCAACTCCGCATAAACCCCCCGTTGCGGAAAAAAATGCCTCAAAAAATCAATCCGGCGACCCCGCAGGTAAAAAAAATATTCAAACGGACTCGCATCCTGGAAAATCTCCAGAATCCAAGTGCTTGCCCTGCGAGAAAAACAAAAATTCAAACACTGAAAATCCTCCCATACAAACACCGGTTTCTGAGGCAACAAAGACCCTGCCGGTGTCAGTTAAAAATCCGACAAAAGAAAAGAAGATCCCCCATAAAGACGAAAAAAAGCCTACTGAAACAGTAGAGCCGAAGGCAGCCCCAAATCCGGATCTCAATATTAAGATTATTGATAAACCGGTAATCTGGAACGAAATGCGGCGGCAGATGAGCCTTGATTATCTGAAAGATCGTTTCGGCATCATCCAGAAAGAACCCACTATCGATCCTAAAATGATCGTCATCCATCATACGCATTCAGGGTCATTTCAGAGTGCCTTCTGGACTTTTCAACCGGTTAAAATTCGCGGTAAACTTCGTTATCCCAAAGCCGGGCGACTAAACCTGAGTGCTCATTTTCTCGTGGATCGTGCCGGGCGAATTTACCGATTGATTCCGGAAAACATATTCGGGCGACATATCATTGGCATCGGTTATATGGCTATCGGGATCGAAAACGTTGGGGGAACGAAACGTTTTCCTCTCACTTATGAACAACTCAAAGCAAATGTAGCCCTTGTAAAATACCTCAAAGCGCGCTTTCCTGGTATCAAGTGGCTCATCGGCCATCATGAGTATTTAAAATTCAAGAAAACTCCTTTGTGGAAGGAAAAAGATCCAAAGTATCTTACATATAAGCCGGATCCCGGCTGGAGATTCATGCGTAATCTCCGAAACCGGGTAAAACATCTTAACCTTGTGTCCGAGCCATGATTTCACCAGAGAAAATCCAACGTGCAAACGAACTGATCAAATCCTCCCGCAAAACAGCCGTATTCACGGGAGCCGGAATAAGTGTACCATGTGGAATTCCTCCATTTCGAGGTCCCGGCGGCGTCTGGAATCGCTATGATCCTGGCCTTTTGAGCATCGATAGATTCCGAAAATCCCCGGAAGAATCCTGGGACGCCATCCGGGAGATCTTTTATCCCGACAATATGGTAATAAAACCATCCCGTTCTCATGAAATTCTTGCTCAAATGGAATCAAAGGGGTTTATTTCTACAGTCATAACCCAGAATATTGATTCTCTGCATTCAAAAGCAGGCTCCGTGAATGTTCTCGAACTTCATGGAAACAGTTCTAAAGCTGTGTGTCTGACCTGCACTGCCGTAATGGACCTTACAACCAAACTTCTTGCTTTAAGAGTTCCCAGATGCCCGCACTGCTCAACTGGTCTTTTAAAACCTTCATTTACTTTTTTCGGAGAACCCCTTGATGGCAGGACTTTAGAAGATGCATTCCACCAGGCCCTCCAGTGTGATCTAATGATCTGTATTGGTTCCACGGGGGAAGTAATGCCTGCGGCGGCAGTTCCTGCAGCAACTTCGACTTCCGGAGGGAAAATCATTGAAATAAACCCCATAAGGTCAAATTTTACTTCTTCCATCACAGATCTGCACCTGCAGGCCACTTCCGATGAAGTCCTCGAAGTAATTTCCAGTTTATTGTTTTGATTTTGATAATGTGAAATCTAAGCGGCGGTGGTGCGTTCGATAAGTTTGAGGAATTTTGTATCGTCGTAGACGCGATCTTCGAGTTTAACCAGATATCTTTCGTAAAGTTTGTTAAGGGTAACCTGATTACCACGGAAGCGGAAAATCAATTTATCGCCGTCTTCAGTTACGGTGAAATCAGGGTTCATCTCAAGAGCCTTTTCAAGGTACTCTACAAATTCGATGGGCAAGAAATCCAGTTTTCCTTCCAGCATTCCACATCCTCCCAAAACAAAAAGACCGATTCAGTATCCAGAGGGCATACAAGACCCTACAAAACACGTATCAAAATACTACTATCAACAAATCAAATACAATCACAGAACGTATCAAAGATACAGCCAGCAAAACGTATCAAAAACCGTCAACAAACGTATCAAAAAATACTTAGCCCGAAGAAATCAGAAGATCCTCTGGACTGAATCGGTGGATTACCACACCGGAAATAAAATATTTCCGGACTATGAACAAAAAAGACCGATTCAGTATCCAGAGGGCATACAAGACCCTACAAAACACGTATCAAAATACTACTATCAACAAATCAAATACAATCACAGAACGTATCAAAGATACAGCCAGCAAAACGTATCAAAAACTGTCAACAAACGTATCAAAAAATACTTAGCCCGAAGAAATCAGAAGATCCTCTGGACTGAATCGGTGGATTACCACACCGGAAATAAAATATTTCCGGACTATGAACAAAAAAATGACATACAGACGATTGAAAAGTTGTATTCACTTTTCACGGAACCCGAAAATGTTCAGTTGATAGAACTGATATATACTCATGATTATTTCCAAGTCAAGAGAAAATGATCAGATAAATAGTAAAAAGCCTGAAATTACTGAATTTCAGGCAATTGCAGAATATTTAAAACAAATTATCCCTGCAGGTGTTTCAAAGACGCAATATAAGCGATTTTCACGATTCAAAAAGTAAAGTGATTGCCTCATCCCATGCTGGTAATTTTTGCATTGAAGTTGGATGTTTACGCACTGCCTCCCTGTTTCCCTGCCTCCCTGCCTCCCTGTTTCCCTGCCTCCCTGCCTCCCTGCCTCCCTGCCTCCCTGCCTCCCTGTTTCCCTGTTAAAAAATCAGGAACGCAGGAAATCAGTAGCAGGATCAGGAAATCAGGACAATCAGGTAGGCAATTTCGCGCAGCGGATTGCTTTAGAGGGGCTTTTTCCTGAAGCATTTCTTAAAAACTAGTCACTATCGTATTACTCAGTTAATGTCCTGTAATACCAGCTTTTCAAGTTAACGACTATTTATATCACAGGACATTAAGAATGAAGACCTTGAAATTATTGCAGTGTTCTGAATAGCATGTTTTCGTAAACATGCTCAATTTTGATAAAAATTGAATTTCAGGACACGAACTATTCAGGATATGAACTACTTGGAGGAGGGGAAGAGGGTTTCAGCTTGTTCGATGAGCTCGGAGCAGGTCATTTCGGCACTGACGGGAACAATAATATAGTAACTGCGTGAGGCGTTGGAATTGGGGTTTGTTTCGGGATTGATTTTCAGAGATGCAGGATCTGCATCTAAAGTAACCTGCTGATCAGCCCAGGTAATGAGTCCCTCCATGCGCATTTCCGTTGCAACGGATGGTTCTAAAATGGTCCAGCCACGCTGAACAACGTACAGTTCTCCGCTCAGCATTCCCGTCAGGCGCACCGTAAGGCCCGGATGTCCGTCGCCATCCTGATCAAAAACCCTCGGGTCATCCGGTTCCGCAGGCAATTCTTCGTTTTCAACATCTGAAAGATTTACTCCCTGTGTTACCCAGTATTTCGGCTGATGCATGGCCCAGCCTGCCCCCTGCTTCACAAGTTCGTTTGTGCGCATCTCAATGGGCATGGAGTCGACGAAATCATCAGGGATAATGGTCGTAACCATGGTGTTTGTGGATTCGATAATGATATCGCAGGCGGTTTCCTCCACGTTCAGTGTGGTGCCATCCTGCGTGATATTATATAAAAGGTATGACTTGATGTCGTTTTCCACGAGTCCAATCATGGGGTAGTTGACGAGAGAAGATCGCACATTGAGATAGGCCCATAGACCGGCCACATTTGGAGGAGGATCATTTGTTTCGATGACGTCCGCATCTTCCGCGGCATCCGTTACATCACTGCCGCTGTCCGTTACATCCGTGGTATCGCTTCCGGCGTCCTGATTCCACTGGTAGTTGTTGTCCTTGTCATCAGAAGAACATGAAAAAAGCATAATGGTTAGAGTAATAAATATGATTCTGTTCAGCATGGGTCCTCAAAACTGCATCTTCAGAGATGCTCCAAGGGATAATATCCAGCCCCTACTTGAAAACCCGGGAAAACCAGGGTTGTTGGTCTGGAAACCGGCACTGTCGGGTACCGGATCATTTGTAAATATGTTAACACTGTCGGGGAATTCGTCAACTACGGGGTTTGCCGCCGATGGATTTTTGCTTACGCTGCGCGGAATCATATAGTGAAAAACTCCATAAACTCCGAAAGTAAGCTTGCGGCCGCTCATGATGAAATTGTATTCATACCCTGCACCGGCACTGATTCTTGAGTTATCCACGTAATTTGTCCGTCCATCCTGATCCGGTACCGGCGTCGGTGCAAACATGGCATCCAGGCCGAAATTGTGAACTTTATTGTACATCCGCACGCCGGCACTCAAAGTAACAGTATCTGACCATTCTTTTGAGGGCTTTTCCCCATGACGATCAATGTAATTTGACCAGAAGGCAGCCACTGCGGTAAGTCCCGAACGAATGCGGAAATCTCCAGCCTTGGTTTCGTAACTGACTCCCGTATTTATGCGGTAAGGCTCATAACTGTAGACGAAATTGAATTTCTGCACCGTGGGTTCTTCGGTTTCGTTTACGTTCCAGAACTGAATGTAACTGTTGCCCTGAGTTCGCGACTGGGATGGCAAGTGTACTCCCAGCGTATATTTCAATGATTTCTGTACAACTTCAGCACTGAAGTGGGGCACAAAGCTGGATTCAACCACCACAGAACTGTTCATGTAACTCTCATCCTGCTTTGAAGCATCAGGAAGGTACAGTTCCGCCCGGCTCATGGCCGTGGTAGTCATGCATAAACCAGCCCCTAAATTGAGCCACGGAAGAACTTTCCCACCGATGGCAAAACAGAAACTGTTGTTTTCAATGCGATCTCCTAAAAACTCGTGGTGAAGGCTGTTTGAAAAGAACTGCTCCCGTTCATCCACAAAGAAAGGTTCCTGAGTCTGAAAACTCCGCAGGGGCAAAAGGGCCATGAACCCGATGGCCACGCGATCCTTCACAATACTCGAAACGGCACCTAAATGCAGATGCCCTGTAGTAACTGATCCGCTTGAGCTTCCCCTTGGTGTACGAAGGCGCGAAGTGGGCAGCGGGCGGATGTAGGTGTTGTCCACGGCACCAGAAGCGGGAATACTCTCAAAAATCGATGATTGAACATCATATGCGGAATCACGGCTCTTCAGACTCACAACGGGACGAAGCAGTGTGTAACTGAAGCCGAAACTCAGTGTCGTGGGCATATTCACAATTGACGCTGGATTGAAATAGATGTTCGAAGGGCTCGCTCCGTTGATACGCCCGGTAAAAGGATTTACGTTGTCGTGACTTCCAAGATACTCATGAAATCCTGTTGCAAAAGCCATTTCAGGCAAAAGACATAATAATGTAAATATTGCAAATTTAGTGTACTTCATTTAAGAAACCTCGAGGATAAACTTGTCTTACCCAAAGATAAAAAAAAGATCAGTAGGCTTTATACACTGAAAGATCCAAAAAGAGAAATCCACTTCCGAATTTTTCCCATCTTTTCCATTTGTGCATCTATGCTATTATTTCAAAACTGGTGGATTGGTGAGATTAAAACCACCACTTTGGTCATAGTTTGAATGAATGTATCAATATCCTAAAAGGAAGGTCGCAATGAGGCTCTTTTGCCCCGCAGCTTTTTTACTCACACTTATTACTTCCACGGCACATGCGGGATCTCCCCTTGATAACGAACCCGCAACATACATTAAAAAAACAAATTTCGGCTACACTCCTCCGTCTGCATCCATCATCAGTTTTGAAAACACCGAGTACATCAAGGCTCACCCGGGGTATTTCTGGTATAAAAACTGGTATTTCAATATTTTCGAAATCCAACTCATGGGAAACGACATCTTCTCCCGTAAGGAAACGGAAGATCCCGAAGTCAAAAAGGAAATGTACATCCACACCATGTACCTCAAGTTTGCCAAAGCGGGCTATCTGTGGCGTTTTCCCGACAGGGATCTCATCCTCACGGCGGATCTCCATGCAGGGCTTTTCTACACAAATGATCTCAAAGTGGAATCCGACATTGAAGTGGAAAATACCACCCGTGGTGGCGGCGGTTTCAGTTTGGGGTTGCGCTGGACACCCAAGCACTTCTACCTTGATATTCTCGCAAGCATCGTGGGCAGCTCCGGAGATCAGATAGCTGAGGTATACTTCGATCTTGGCTGGCAGATTAATCATAAATGGAAGATCGGCATTTTCTCGGAATCCGGCACCCGCACCCTTTCCCTCTGCGAAGATAAAAAAGACCCGGCATGTGAGTGGTCCATGACCCTCAGTTACACCGCTCTTTATGCCAGTTGGCGCTTTTACAAGAAGTGGTGGTTTGCCTTCGGATTTGGAGCAAGTGGCCTCGAACTTGGGTCTGAAACAAACAGGCTGAAAGCAAAACCCAGCCCTGCAATCTACCTGTCCATCCGCTGAACCTCAGGAACCACATGACACCAGAGCAGATAAAAGACATTAAGAAATTCATTAAAGAGATCAGAGAAAAAGAAACGCCTAATTTCAACTTCTTCCCGGAAACGAAAAGAGCCCTGCTACGCACAAACCTCTCCGTAGCGTTTCTGCTGATTATCTACATATTGTTGATTGCCGCCTGCAGCGTAGGTGTTGTCGTGCACCTTCTCAATAACACATTCATGATGAAAACGGGCCCCTGGGGGTTTATCGCGTATTTTACTATCGCTGTGGGCCTTGTTTTCGGGCTGATCATCTTCACAAGACCCTTTTTTGTTAAATTTACACTGGACGAAGGGGAGATGCAGCTCAAACGCAAAGATGCACCAGAGTTTTTCGCAATGATTGAGGCTGTGTCCAATTACGTTGGTGTCAGTTCTCCAACAAAGATTTTCCTTAATTTTAACAGTTATTTCGCTGTACAGGGAATGCCAGGCATATGGAAAAAAGAGCATGAATACTATCTTCAAATCGGCTTTCCATCTCTTGTCCACATGGAAGTTTCAAACCTTGCAGGGATTTTAGCTCACGAACTCGGACACCAGAAGATTCGGGAAAAACTCGGAATCCAGAATTTCAATGAAGTTGTCATAAGTTGGTTTAAATATTTTTCCCGGGAGGACGATCCTATTTATCGTTTCTTCCATAACAGTCTGTACATATTTCTTCTACTCATCCCCTATCTCATGCTTTTAATCGTGCGAAAAGTAATGAAACTCCTCCATTACTTTGCGTTCCGGGCAAGCATGGACCTTTCACGGCAGATTGAATTTAAAGCTGATCGATATGAGCATAACCTCTCCGGTCCTGAAGTTTTCGCCCTAAGTTTTGATAAAGTAGAGAAGAGTGAGCTTTTCCACCATAAGGCAATTGCTGTAGCAAAAGAACTCAACTTGCAGGAAAACATAATCATCCGGGACTTTTCAAACCTTGTAAAAGCTATGCCGGATCTCATGAATGAGAAATCCGTCGACTACCTTCATGAGAAACTTCGAAACCGGAAAATCAAAGTTCTTGAAACCCACCCTTCCACCGTTGAAAGAATCGAAGTTGCCCGTAAGTGTGCATACGGTGGACATCTGTCCGGGACCTGGGAAGCGAAATTGATGTTTGCGGATTTCGATGCTATTGACGATAAACTTACCCGTAATAATCGCGATTCTATCGCTCCATTCCACCGAAAAAACTCAACTTATGTGCTTACGACGGAAATCCTCGATGACCTCAAAAAGGTTAATGAATACCAATTAGCCTTCCTCCGGGTTTTTCAGTGTTCCTTCAATCAGCGCATCAGCCTTCGGCGCGGCAAACTTCTAAGTGAGTCCATCCTTCCTTCCCTGTCCACGTCAGATGTCATTAAAATGCAGCTCGAACACCGGGAAAATACTGAAAATAGCATCTACCGTTTCATGAAGAAATTCATGAAGGTAAACTTAAAGGAAGTGGAGATTGAACTCATTGACAGCGGCTACATCATCAAGGAAAAAAACGGTGTTTTCGATCGTATGGCAACGGATGTCCACAAGGAAATCATTGCAATTTACAATCAAATCGACTCCCTCGACCGCAAAGCAAATAAGTTTTACAAACTCGGTCTGAGGCGTGTTTATAACGCTCTTAATTCGATTTCCGTTTCCGATGAACGCCATAAAGCTATGACGGACATCCTTGAAAACCTCAGAAAGCTCTACTCAATCAATGAAAAGTTATACAAAATCTGGGTACTTAACCTGAAACTCACAGCCAATGCACCGGTTATATTCTGCAACTGTGATGGTTCCCGGTGGATATTCTACATTAAAAAGTTTGAACATGAGTTCCATCGTGTTTTCCTGAAAACACTCAAAGAGTTTAACGATTTCAATCTTGTACCTACAAAGTACACAACTAACATCAAGACGAACATCCCGCTGATTCACAAAGGTAATATTTCCGATGCTCTGGACAAAGCTCAGCGTTTTTTCACCATTTATAATTCCCTTCTCCAGCGTAATTTCTACGAACTGGCGGCAATCTGCGAGGAAGTCGAAATTGAAAAAGGCATGAAAAAACTGGCCGATCCCCTGCCCTTAGCTGACGCCATAGTACTAGAAGTAAGTGAATCAATAAAGTAGTTCGTGTCCTGTAATTCAATTTTGATAAAAATTGAGTATGTTCAAGAGAACATGGAAGGTTTTAACATGGGCGTTTTAAGGATTTTTATTTTTTCATTATTTTTCTGGTGTTCCTGCAGTTCGCAATCGAGTGAAATCAAGCCACCTGCTCCCTCGGGAAAATGTGTGACATCCGTTGAAATAGCACCCAAATCCAATGAACCGGCAGGAGCATTCCATGTTTCGGGCAAGCACTACCAGATGGAATATGCCCCGTCCGCTTTCACGAAATACTATGAACTGCCTTCAGTTCCGGTTAAATGGGTCATCAAGGGTGATGTTGTTGTTTTCGCCCTAGGCCGACACGGTTTATGGATTGTTCGCTACGGAAGACAAGATCCGCAAGACCTTGACCCGGGTTTCCATGTTGAAATGAAATATACCTGCCGCAAGCCCGTTACCGGGTTCGCACTGAACGGAAACACCGTAACGCCAACATATAAAAATCATTAACCAATCGCTCTCGCAACAGACTGCTTTCTTGTAAAAGGATCGAAATCCAGACCGCTTGCGGATTAAAAGGATCGAAATTGGGAAAATGAATTAAAAATTACGTTCTTTTTAATTAATTCGTGTCCTGTAATTCGCTTCGCGAAGAAATTTATTAAAATTTCTAACAGGCCACTAGTAATATTTTCAACACCTTGCGGTTACTGTCCTGAGCAAAAAATTATTTAAAAATTTGATTTCCGGTATTTCAGGACAGTAACTAATTATTAATTGATATTGAATGTTTAACCGCTGATCCTGAACCTGTTTTCCTGACTTCCTGTATACCTGTTTAAATTTCAGGTAAGCAGGTAAGCAGTAGCAGCAACAGGAAAACAGGTAGGCAATTTCGCGCAGCGGAATGCCATAGAGGGGGCTCTTTCCTGAAGATTGTCTTTAGAATAACTCACAATCGTATTACTCAGGAAGCGGTATTAAATACGGATCAATTAACCTCTGCCCTGGCAAAATTGGAAATCTGAAATCCGGGGTTGAATTTTGGGGGAAATGTGACTAAACTGCTTTTGTCTTTTGGATTTGACAATTAACTGAAGTAGGAGCGGTATATGATTTATTATTTTGCATACGGTAGAAACATGAATCCCCGGGTTATGGCAGAGCGTTGCGGTAGAGAAATGGACACTATCAAACGTTATGGGGCAAAACTTCCCGGATTTGCGCTGAAATTTCAGAAAAAAGCCCTGGACGGCGATTTCAGTTATGCAGACGTTGTAATCTGTGATGATGATGAAGTAGAAGGCACCGTTTACGAACTTATGGAATCTGATATGAAAATTGTCGACAGTTACGAAGGCTTTCCGGAACATTACAAACGGGATCTCCTGCCTGCTCTCGATGAAAACGGGCGAAAACTGATGGTTGCAGTATTTCAGGCCCAGCCGGAACATGTAGTAGAAGGTCTGAAACCCAAGCGTGAGTATATTCAGGACCTCATCCGTGGTGAATTCCTTTCACCATCCTACAAAAAATTCCTCGAATCCATCCCCACCTTTGAAGAACCGTCATAGCCCCCTCGCGGTATAAAAGAATCGAAACCTGAAAAGTGAATATTATCCCTCTGATCCTTTGTAATTATGCATTGATATTGGACCGCTTTCGGAATAAAAGGATCGAAAAGGGAAAAGTGAATTTTTTAATCCTGCCATTTGTAATTATGCTTTGATGTTGAATGTTTATGACCTGATCCTGATCCTGTTTGCCTGATTACCTGAGTTACTGTTTAAAATTTCAGGACACTATAATAATTTCAAGGTCTTCATTCTTAATGTCCTGAAATTCGCTTCGCGAAGAAATTTACTAAAATTTCTAACAGGCCACTAGTAATATTTTCAACACCTTGCGGTTACCGAATCGAACTGCGAATGCATTGGAGCGGTTTGCATCTGAAGCATTTATTTAAATTTCGTTACTTTTCTTTTTTTCTACATTGTCTTTAAGTAAAAGCATGCTAAGTTTATTACTATTGTTTACCTGAGGTAATCTGATCATGAATAACTTACATATTTTAATTGTCCTTTTCTTAATTTCAGGATGTGACTATGTTTTTCCTGAGTGCCCTGGGGAAAACTGTTCCGGGCACGGCGAGTGCTACGAAACCAAGAGCGGGGACAAGTATTGCAACTGTGATCAAGGCTATACCCGGGGTGACAATTATTCTTGTGTAGATAGTCAACAAAGTTTTAAACCTGTAATATACCTTTATCCTACCGAAACTACTGATGTTCATGTGAAATTTGCCCGGGATGTCGACTTTACCTACACATACCCGCAGTATCCGAATGATGGCTGGGTGGTAACTGCTCATCCTGACGGTACTTTGTGTGAGGTTTCCGGTGACCGGTGCTGGTATTCTCTCTTCTGGGAAGGATTTACTCATGACTCAATAGATTATTCTTCCGGAGGTTTTTGTGTTGCCGGTGAAGATACCCTCACATTTCTGGAAGAAATGCTCCCCCGCCTCGGTCTTGACTGGAAAGAAGCTAATGAGTTCATAATTTACTGGCTTCCGAAACTTGCCTCAAATCCATACAATATCATATCTTTTGCACAGAAAAGCTGGATCGATGCGGTTCCTCTTATTGTAGATCCTTTTCCAGATTCTCAGGTTCGATTTCTAATGATTTATCGTCCGGTATCTGCTCCGGAAACTGTAGTTCCTCAGACCATCGTTACTCCCGTTCGCACGGGATTTACTCTCGTTGAATGGGGAGGAAGGCAGCAGGATAAATGAATTTGAAAATTCTATTCTCTACACTTTTCTCATTATTTTTGTCAGTAGCATGTGGTCCTGCCACCTCAGAGCACTGTGGTGATGGGAATATTGATGATCACGAAGATTGTGATGGAGACCGTTTTGCACCGATTTACAGCCGGCAATGCAAAGATATGGGTTACCGCGGTGGATTAGCCGCCTGCACCGAGAGTTGTGGGCTTGATTTGACACAGTGCGAGGAATGGGGAGTATGCGGTGATGGTGAACTTGCACCCCTTGAAGACTGTGACAGTGGCAATTTCAAACACTCAAGTAGCGCTGAAGCTGGGTGTTACACCGGTGAAATTGCATGTTTTGAGGATTCCTGCGATTATGACCGTCGAAACTGCACATATTGTGGTGACGGAATTGTTCAAACTGAGTTCGGGGAAGTCTGTGACGGTCTGGTTTCCGGTAGTGCATCATGTGCGGATGTAGGGAAATGGGGAAACGTTACTTGCAGCAGCGACTGCAAAAGCGCGGATTACAGCAGTTGCGATGGAGTTATGACAATTTCATCCAATCGATTTGACACTTTGAATGCAGTCCATCCTCAAGCCGATGGTTCTATAGTTCTTTTTGGAACTACCGGTGGTAATCTTCACGGAAATCTAAACGAAAACTTCGATTGTACTCGATTGAATTTCATCGATGGGTATGAGGGATATTTTGATGGTCAGGAGGGGTGGGTCAGTGTTTACAATACCTGTATGGACATATGGGGCACAACAATTGATGTACGTGGAAGTGTGATCAATTCTTTTCAAAGTGGGTCTTTACAAAATGATTTTGTCCTGAATACAGTAAAGGGAAACTTTCCAGGGTTTATGGTTTTAAGTTTCAATGAAGCTATCTGGCCAAAAGGGCATAGTCCCTCTTATCCCCTTGATGGTGTATATAGATTTTCCTTTATATCGGAAGCAATGGAGATTATTAAAACAATTGTCCTTGACTTACCAATTATCATGTCACCGTTTTTAGTCCGGATTTCGGAAACTAAAGCAATCATTTTTGATCATTTTAATCCTATCGCACTCATTGATGTTGAAACGGAATCTTCCGAAAATATTACTTCTGACCTTTTAATACTGGATCACCTCACCGGGAATTTTGTTATTGCAAGGAATCCGGAGGGCGAATTACTCAGATATAACACTGTAACACACGAAACTTCCTTTTTCTTTTCATGTGAACCATACTATTTGGATACTCTCCTCAATGATTATTACCGCGGTTTCTGGTCAATTCCTTCCAATTTGGCTATTCAGAGGGATTCATCAGGAAATCTCTTTCTATACTGTTATAATTATGAAAACGATTTTGAGGTTCATCGTATCAGTATTTCCGGCAATTTAATTGAGACCATAACACCTGGTCATGAATTAGATTCCATAAAAAATCTTAATGCAAGACACCGAATCACAGACTCAGGAAAGCTGGTTTTTGTCTCCACCAATAAATCTGATGAATTACAATATTCAATTGAAAACACCTGCAATTCAGACAGTTGCACCAGTGTAGTATTATCTGTCTTTGGGCCAGATTCTTCAACTCACTATGAGTGGTATATTAATAATTCAACCAGTATCGAAATTGGGGATATTGCTGTAAAAGGAGAAACCGTTTGGATTCCTGGCAACAAATATAGTTATAATGGTTTTTCTGGTGTTCCTTTCCTTATAAAAAAAGACTTGACTGATTGAGTTTCCAATTTATGGAAAACAGGGGGTACCAGACCTGGGAAATCTGATATTATGGTTGTCGATTCAAAGGTTTCGTGGTTTCTATTTGGGCCATATGGAGTTTGTGATGAAAATACAGTTTTTAATTTTGACTTTTGTTCTAATCAATCTGTTGTTCGGGTGCCGGAACTCATCTGATGAAGTGACCGTGCCTGCGCTGCCAAATGGAGGGAAAACTTCCGCTAAAAAACCCATCAGTCCAGTGCTTAATATGTTCGGAGCAAGGCCTGTGTTTGTCTATGGCGGTTCCCTCTGGGTGGGTGTTTCCGCGGATACATCAAAAGCGACGGCTTCAGGAATGCCGGTTTTGATAAATACGGCGGCTCCAATCGCAGTTTCGAGACTTGCAAGAACATCCGATGGTAAATTTGAAGCTCTTAAAGGTGCAGAATTCTTTATTTACGATGGACATAAAAAGTTTTGTCAGGCGACCTTTGATTCGATTCACATTATTTCACGCATGCACCCGCATTTCGGCAGTATTGCCGACTACGGCATTGATCTCAAAGACAGCAAACACGTCCCGGTTTTTACTAAAATCATTAAAGATTCAACGCATATGCTTGCCATTAAACTGAGCACTACGTGCAAACTGGAAACTGTAAAAAATAATCTCAAACTCTGGGCCCGGTTAAAACCGTCCACACGAAGGGGAGATGCCGTTTCTGAATCGGCAGGACCTCAGAGAGAAGAACTTATAAAATTGTTGCAAAATGGGGAGTTTAATAAAAAACTTCAGGAAAACAGTTCCGAAAAACCATCCTATCGGGTTCGGAAGTTTTCCGTGGGCAAAGAAGATTTCTTTGAAGTTTATGGAAAAATTGGAGAGCCCTACTGCGGTGGCACCGGTGCTCAACGGTGGATTTTAGTTAAAAAGACCGCTACCGGTTATGTAAAGATTGAAGATCGCGATGTCTTCGGGCGACTCATTGATGCCGATGACTATAACGATGACGGCAAAGTAGAATTTTTAATTGAAACGGACGAAATGATAGACAAACGAAGTATTTTCATCATTGAAAATGGAAAACTCAAAAGCATTTTCAGCCTCACCTACCCCTACACCGACTGCCCCTGCTGACAACCTACCCGTCTAAACCTAATGCTGTTAGGTTAAGGTGTATTAGTTGATATTGTTAATAAAAACAACATAATTTAATAAAAGCAAGAACATTCAGAAAGTCAGAAACAGTATCAGAATCAGGATAATCAGGGTCTTGTTCCTGAAGGTGTGTATGCAAATACTGAATTGAAATCGATCTTTATGCCACAAAAACGCACACCTTCAAAGTAAACGCCCTGCTCCTGACCCCTGTTTTCCTGAATTCCTGTCTGCCTGTAATTATTATACAATATTGTATTTATTAACTAATTCACTCGGAAGTTCACTATCCGATCAGCATTGCGTCTAAACCGCTTTCGGAGTAATAAGATCGAAATTGAGAAATTGGATTAAAAAATACATTTTTTAATTATTAATTGATATTGAATGGTTAACCGCTGATCCTGACTCTGTTTTCCTGACTTCCTGATTACCTGTTAAAAAAATCAGAGTAATCCTGGTAAGCAGTAGCAGTAACAGGAGAATCACATGCTTTCACCTGAAGAATTTCATTAAATTATTGTTTATATACAAATTGCTTTTATTGCTTCACTGGTTTTATTTTTTCTTTTTTTTGCCGATTATTGTGGCAAGAATCTCACCCGCTTCTACGGATTGCCCTTCCTGAACCAGAATGCTTTCAATTACCCCGTCACATGGTGAACATATTTCGTCCTGCATTTTGTTAACTTCTATCAAAAAGATCACTTGACCACTTACCACACGTTCTCCAGGCTGATAGGGTGATTCTTCTACCATACACGGCTTTTTACTTAATACTTTGATAATTTTACTTTTGCTGTCAGGTTGTTTCGAATCTGAGCTATAACCCGGCAGTTTTGAATCCTGAGTCCGGGAATTTATTTCATCGCTCAAACCAAAATTCTGTGAGTGGGTCGGTCTATCCCGGGAGGCGCTCTCATCACTTAGTCCATATTTCTGAGTCTGGGCAGGCCTGTCTCGAGATGCACTCTCATCACTGAATCCGTACGTTTTTAATTCAGAGGGTCGGTCACGAGCAGCGCTCTCATCACTGAGTCCATATTCCGGTGGTTGTGAAGGTCGATCCCGGGACGCACTTTCGTCACTGAGACCGTAATTCCCTGCTGTGGACTGATAAATGACGTTTGTTTTATCATCCTGCTTAACCCCCAAAACAGGTTCATCAACATCTTTTCCACATAACCAGCAAATTTTTTCATTTCCAAATCGACTTTGACCACAATGAGGGCAGTTTTCCAGCATTTAAGGCTCCTTTTAGCTCAGAATTCTCAGAATATTCTAAGACATCAGTTACTGCTACTGATTTCCTGTTTATCTGAAATTTTTTAACAGGGACTCAGGAAGTCAGGAAAACAGGTTCAGGATCAGCGGTTAAACATTCAAAATCAATGCATAATTACAAATAGCAGGATGAAAACATTCACTTTTCCCGTTTCGATCCTTATTACTCCGCAATCGGTCTAGATCGTGTCCTGAAATTCAATTCACGAAGAATTTTATTAAAAATCCTAACTACGACGTATTTCCGCAGGAAATCGTCAAAGTTGGCCCCCTGTTTTCGTAGAAAACAGTGAGAAACAGGCCACTACAATAAATTCAACACCTTACGGTTACTGTTTTTTAATATTCCCGTCAATTATGATCTGATTTTTGTGGAGATTGTTCACATTTATCCCCTGTTTTTTCATGAGCTTCATGAGTTCTTTTTCTGCTTCTTTGCCGGTCTTGCCGTTTATGCGCAGGTTCTTTGAACCGCCCTTGATTGTGATGGACGAGGAAGAACCTATTTTTATTGAAGTACCTGAGGATATTGCTATTCCTGCTCCCCCCGATGGGGCTACATCAAACGCTGGCTCTGAAATTTCCGCTGTTTTCTCTTCTTTGATTTCCTCTTTAAATCGGGCTTTAAGACGCCGACAGGCCCCTTCTATATAACCAGATGGATGAAGATTCCGATTATTACACATGGTTCGAAGGTCTTCTTTTTTGTGCCTTCCAATTTTTTCCATGTATTTGCAAAGCATGTAATCAGGCTTTTTAGATTTTTGCAGTTCGCATCCTTTTTTGTAGATATCCCCGATGTATTTGTATGGGCCTTTTAAAGCTAAAAGTGCCTTTAAATCAGGCTTTGGACAGGTTTTGCCTTTTGACCACAGGATATTCTTACCAATAAATTTTATCTTTTTATATAAAGCCGCATCCGGGCCGATAAAATTTGAATCCATCTCAATAAAAACATGACTAGAGATGTTTGCGGGTAATTTCACAGAAATACTTGAAACGGGGTTTTGACCTTCGGCAATTGTGTAATTCTGGCATACTTCCCCTGAGGGTCCGGGGTAACAAACCTTCGGGTTTTTGAGTGTTTTAGCAGGCATTTTACCATTTAATACCCACTCCAAAGTCAAATTCACAACAGCATCAGTACATGAGCCGTTGTGTAAATAAAAATGAATCTGTTCATATCTCGCGGGTTTTTCCGGATCTTTTTGCCTTGAAATACTTTTCTTTGATATAAGTTCACGGAAATATGTACTTTTTATTTTGATTCCCTTCAAATGAGAATCCCTGGATTTGGGGGTTTTTAAAAGATCTTTAAAACCTTTACTCTGATTTCGTAAAATAGCAGGCCCAATCCAGATGTCCTTTTCGGAAGCACTTCTTGGTGACTTTTCATCAACCCGATTCCAGACTATAATCTCAGCAATTTCAGCTTCATTCCAGCACCCTGCGGACAAATTACTGCATAATCCTGTCACATGCCTTTTCGCCGCGGATTCATCCACCAGATGACCTTCACCCCGAAGTTTTGCAAAAGCCAGCTTTTCGCACATTCCTGCATTACCGGCTACTTCACAGCCGTAACTACAGTAATAATCTTTATCTTCTGCCGTAAACTTATCCCGTTTACGTGCTTCATCACAAAGGTCCATACAACTTTCTACATAACCTTTTTTACATCCTGCTCGAGCTACATTCAGAATTTTCTTTGCGGTGGCTTCTGTTCTATCCAAGGTTTTAAGTTTTAAAAGAGCCCGTCTGCAGGACAGGCGATAAGATTTTTTTATGCAATTTTGCACATGTTCTTCAAGTCTCTTATCGTTTGAGTTATTTTTTTCCACGAGAGCTTTTTTATCAGTAATAGCTCTTGTTTTCCTCTTTTCGAGGTTTTCCTGGAGTTTTTTCCTGATTTCCTCTTTTTTTACAACATTTCGCGAACGAGGTTTTGATCTGGACTGCAAAACAGCTATAAATATTGAAGCTATTACAAATATTCCAATCGAACCCGCAATTGCCGCCCCAGGACCCTTTTTAGTTGTCGTTACGGGAGGTGCAGGCATTCGGGGTCTGGGCTTTGGCTGTTCTCCTTTAGGTTTTACAGGAGGTGGTGGTGATTCAAGAGCACTGGCTCCATCAATCTCCTCCCTCAAACCATAAGCATGAACTCTGGAGGATTTGTCCCGGGAATCACTTTCGTCACTGAGACCGTAGTTTTGAACACCTGCCGCCCGGTCACGGGACGCGCTTTCGTCGCTAAGTCCGTAGTTTTGAACACCTGCGGCCCGGTCGCGGGACGCGCTTTCGTCGCTGAGACCGTAGTTCTGTATCCCCGCTGCTCGATCACGGGACGCGCTTTCGTCGCTGAGGCCGTAGTTCTGAGCACCTGCGGCTCGATCACGAGATGCGCTTTCGTCGCTGAGGCCGTAGTTCTGTATCCCCGCTGCTCGGTCACGGGACGCGCTTTCGTCGCTGAGACCGTAAGTCATCTTCTTGGAGTAATTTTGCTCCGGAGGAACAAGGGTTTCAAAATGCAATCCACCGGTTTCCTTATGTTCTTCAAGGTTTGTAGAAACGGGAGCATTTACATCTTTTCCGCAGAACCAGCATGTATTATCGTCGCCAAATCTACTTTTTCCACAATGTGGGCAATTTTCCATAATTTAAAGCCTCCAGTGCATATATAGTTTTCCCCGGTCTTCAGTGTTGCCGTTTTTTGCCCCTGTGTCAATCTTACACTGACCTTTTGTCAACCACTGACCCCCAACACTGATTAGTTCGTGTCCTGTAATTCGCTTTGCGAAGGATTTTATTAAAAATTCTATCCGGCCACTAGCAATAAATTCAACACCTTGCGGTTACTGTCCTGAGCGAAAAATCGGTGAAAAATTTGAAAATATCGTATTACAGGACATTAACTGATTAGTTCGAAAGCGTTCTGATTGAATAACATACTGGTTTCAGTTAAACTTGCTTTAAATGTTGCCGATTCTTAACGTATCAGTTTGGACTCAGATAGACCACTTATTGGTAAAACTTGTACTGAACAGTTTCAAACAGGATAATTACTTTGTCTTCGACTTTAACGTTAATACTATCAATATTCTTTTTTCTATCAGGGTCAATGTCCCTGATTTTTGCGTTAGTTTATGTCAGGAAAAGTAAAGAAAAGATAAAAAATATTGAACTTTCGAAGTTTCAAACAAACTTTTCCGAAAAATCCCTTTGTGAAGATCCATCAGAAACTATCCGGCTTCAGCGAAATATTGACGAAGTAAAAGCAAATCTTATAACTGTTATTGAAAATGCCATAACTCCAATCTGGATTGTTTCTAAAACCTATCATTTAGTACTGGGCAACTCTATTTTTTCAAGATATTACAAGTCAGTTTATGGTGTGGAAGCCACAACTGGTATGAACCTCATGACGGTGCCCGGAGTTCCCAAGGAGGATCTTGATTACTGGAAATCCAGATATGATCGTACTTTAGCAGGGGAACAGTTCTCTGATCAGAAAACAATCAAATTTGGAGATAATGTACGACATTTCGAAGCAATGTTCATGCCTGTCAGAATTGATGGCGAACTCACCAGTGCAGCTATAGTTGGCACAGACATTACTTCCCATAAGGATCTTATTGATAATCTACAGAAAACTCTTGATGAGAAAGAAGTACTATCTGAGCAGTTGCTCCAGTCCCAGAAACTCGAATCCGTTGGTCAACTGGCTGGTGGGATTGCTCATGATTTCAATAATATTCTCACAGGAATCATTGGATCCGCTGAATTTGCCAAAGATCTCGTTGATAGTAGAGAAGCCAAAGATTATATTGATGAAATTTTGAGCAGTTCTCAGCGTGCGTCAGCGCTGGTAAGGAGACTTCTCACATTCGCCCGGAAAAATGTTCTAAACATCACTGTATTTGACCTTAGTGCTGCAGTTAAAGACCTGTCGCGCATGATAAAGCGACTTATAGGTGAAGATATTGAACTTTATATAAGACCTTCATCAGACAAAATAATTATTAAAGGTGACATACATCAAATCGAACAGATAGTTATCAATCTTGCGGTTAATGCCAGGGATGCCATGCCTTCGGGAGGTAAACTTACTATAGAATGCGCAAAAATTGAGATATCTCATGGTATTAAAACGGATTTTATTTCTCTCCCCAGCGGAGAATGGATTGAACTTAAAGTAACTGATTCCGGTCATGGTATTCCATCAGAACTTGTAAAGCACATCTTCGAACCATTTTTCAGTACGAAACCCAAAGATAAAGGTACTGGACTTGGATTATCCATGGTTTACAGTATTGTTAAACAACATAATGGTTTCATCGACGTCAACTCCAGTCCCGGAAAGGGAACAGAGTTTAAAATATACTTGCCTCCGAGTGATGATATAAATTCAGAAAAAAACACAGCGAAATTCGAAATAATTAAATCTGATGAAAGCAATAATATCAGAAACTTGAATATTCTCCTCGTTGAAGATGAAGAAATAGTACGTAAAGTTGCCCTCAAAGCTATTTCCAAACTTGGATACAACCTTCTGCAGGCAGATAATGGTGTTTCAGCTTTAGAACTGGTTGAAAGAGAACGTAAGGAAATTCATCTGCTTGTTACGGATCTTGTAATGCCTCAAATGGGCGGGCAGGAACTTGCAAAGACTCTGCGACAGATAATGCCTGATTTAAAAATTCTTTTCACTTCCGGGTATACTGATTCTTCTAAAATACCTGAGATTGAAACTGGAAAAAGCGATTTTCTCCAAAAGCCCTATACTCCCACTGAAATTCGTAAAAAAATCCTGACCATGGTTAGCAACCCGAACTAAAAACCGTTTTTAAAGATTGCCTCAAAAACATGAACTAAATTTGATTATTCATTGGGAAGTCTTACGCCGTATTCTTCTACTGGTTCTGATCCTGGATTCTTTTTTACAGGCTCTGCATTCATTGGTTGTGGAGGGGCACTGTACACTGGAACAACTTTGTCAGTTTTTGGTGCCGGGTCATCTGCTTTCATAACAGTACCGCTATTATCAGTGTCGCCTGTGGTCTTTCCACAATCACATTTTCCACCACATCCCGCTGCAGCAATCCCAGCACCTACCATGAGAGAAACCGCCCATACAGGCAGTTTAGTTGAAGTAGAAAAACGACTGCGTGCGACTTCATTCAGAATTTCAATTTTATTTTTTGCTGTCATAAAAAAGTCCTTTCAGAAAAAGTTTATACTCTTCCATTTTCTGTGTCGACATTATTTTCCGAAATGTGAATTCTATATCGCTTTTGGAGTAATACGATACTGACTCGTTTTAAAGAAATGCTTCAGGAAAGAGACCGGCTAAAGCATTACGCTGCGCGAAATTGCCTACCTGATTGTCCTGACCCTGCTACTGATTACCTGTACCCTGATTTTTTCAACAGGAAGACAGGAAGTCAGGCAAACAGGGGCAGGGTCAGAAGCAGGGAGTAACCATTCAATATCAATTAATAATTACAAAAGAATGTAATTTTTAATTCACTTTTACGATTTTGATACTTTTACCCTAAGGAAGCGGTATAGATTTTTGAAATTGTGGAGGTACTGTCAGTGTTTACGGCAGTCGGGGCAGAGGCTGAAGAATTCTTTTGGAACTTCAGTCATTTTGCGGAACTGAAGAGCCTGGAAGTTAGGCATAAAGGGCCAGCCGCATTCAGCACATTTCTTCATAGGAAGAACTCGATCCCATTTTACGATGGTGCGAGCTTCTGCCGTTTCAGTCATCTTAATGCAGTCTGTGGGACATACATAAACGCATGCTGCGCAGCCGATGCAGTCTTCCGGGCTTTCCATGAGAGGACCGCCAACTTTAGTATCAGCACCGCGACTGTTGAAAGTAATTGCATTTGCGCCAACAACTTCATCACAAACCCGTACACAAAGACCGCAGAGAATACACTCGTCAGCGTTTGCCATTTCAAAACGACGGGGCACTTCGAGATCAAGTCTGCAGGCGATTTCGTCAAGTATTTTGGCTTGCGGTGCGCGACTCATGAGAAGTTCCAGAACGAGTTTCTGGTTCATTTTAACGCGATCATTGGAAGTCTCTACTTCAACACCTGCAGATACGGGGAAGGTGCATGCAGTTACGATCTTCTTTTTGCGTCCTGCTTTGCCGGCTTCGACGACACACATACGACATGCCCCAGTGGCTGCTACTGCTTCATGATGGCAGAGACTCGGAATGTAGATACCTTCACGAGTGGCTACTTCCAGAATTGTTTCACCTTCATTGGCTTGGACGGTTTTTCCGTTTATTTTAATTTCTACCATGTGGTTACTCCCCCAATTTCTCTCTGATTTCAGAGCCTGAAGGTATGATCACGGCGTTGAAGTTGCAAACGTCAAAGCAGACGCCGCATCTTACGCATGTGTCCTGATCAATCGTGTAAGTCTTCTTTAGTTCGCCGCTGATAGCCTTTGTGGGGCATTTCTTGGCGCAGATGCTGCATCCTGTACATTTTTCAGGATCGATAGTGTATCGTATAAGGCTTGTACATTGTTTTCCTGCACAGTAGCCATCTTTGATGTGCTGCTCATACTCCTCACGGAAGTATTTAACAGTGGAAAGAACCGGATATGCTGCTGTCTGACCGAGGGCACACAGTGCACTGTCTTCCATAACGCGTCCGAGTTCATAAAGGGTATCGATATCGTTATCGCGCCCTTCTCCCTTTGTAATACGATTAAGTATATCACTCATCTGACGGAGACCTTCACGGCAGGGAGTACATTTTCCGCAGCTTTCATCCTTAAGGAAATCGACGAAATAACGTGCAACTTCAACCATGCAGGTCATGTCATCCATGACGATCATACCACCGGACCCCATCATGGAACCGAGCTTGGTAAGTCCGTCGAAATCAACGGGTTCATCAAGGAATTTTTCAGGAATACAACCACCGGAGGGACCACCAGTCTGGATTGCTTTGAAAGTACGACCCTTCTTGGCATTTTTGATACCACCACCGATTTTATAAATAATATCGCGGAGTGTGATACCCATGGGAACTTCCACGAGACCTGTATTGTTAACTTTGCCTACGAGGGAGAAAATTTTTGTACCTTTTGAACCGCCCCAGGGATCGTTTGAAACGTCACCGGTACCGATTGAGGTGTACCATTCAACACCTTTTTCAATAATGTGAGGCACGTTAGCCCAGGTTTCAACATTGTTAAGGTTCGTGGGTTTGTCCCAGAGGCCGGACTCTACGGTGTGAATGTATTTAGGTCTTGGACGGCCAACTTTACCTTCAATACTCATCATGAGAGCCGTGGATTCACCGCAAATGAATGCGCCACCACCGCGGTTTATTTTGATATCAAAGGAGAAACCTGTACCGAGAATGTTTTCGCCCAGAAGGCCGTATTCACGGGCCTGCTCAAGAGCAACTTTTACACGGTGAACTGCCAGTGGGTATTCGTTACGGATGTAGATATAACCTTCAGTAGAACCGATGGCATATGCTCCGATGAGCATTCCTTCGATAACGCTGTGGGGGTTACCTTCCATGATCGAACGATCCATGAATGCACCTGGATCACCTTCGTCGGCGTTACACAGAACGTATTTCGGACCTCCCGTTGCCTTCCGGCAGGATTTCCATTTAACGCCCGTGGGGAAACCACCGCCGCCACGACCGCGAAGACCGCTTTTCAAAACCAAGTCAACTACGTCATCCGGAGAAATTCCACCGAGGACTTTTGCAAGGGCTTTGTATCCGCCCCGTGCAAAATAATCTTCGATTTTCTCAGGATCTATGTGCCCATTGTTTTCAAAAACGACGCGCATCTGATGTTTGTAAAACGGTACATCTTTTTCCTTTTCGTATTCCACTTTGTTTTCATCGCGATAAAGGAGTTTCTTGATAACTTCGCCGTTTTTAATTGTTTTTTCAAGAATATCTGGAACATCCGCAGGTTTAACTCGATTGTAGAAGGTTCCTTCCGGATGAATAACCACAAGTGGTCCTCTTTCACAGAAACCATGACAACCGGTTCTGACGACTTCTATGTCCATATTCTGATTTGTAAGCTCTTTACTGAGAGCATCAATAACAGCATTTCCGCCACCGGCAAGACATCCGGTTCCACCGCATACAGAAATGTATTTTTTATCGGCGGTGCGGTTAACTGACTTTTCCTTAATTAGCTGCTCCAAAGCTGCTACGGAACTGACTTTAGTCATTTTAAATTTCCTTCCTGCCTTACTGGCCCCGATACTGGTCAATCATACCGGTCACTTCCGAAGTCGTGAGGTTGCCATGATAGTTTCCGTTCACAATTACTAGTGGACCGAGGGCACAGGCACCAACACAGTTGACGGTTTCAATTGTGAAGGCCATATCGGGTGTATTTTCGCCACTCTTGATTTTAAGATCACGTTCGATTTCTTCGAGCACACGCGGGGCTCCACGTACGTGACAGGCTGTCCCCATGCAAACGGTAACAATATGTTTACCGCGTGGATTAAGGGCGAAAGCCGCGAAAAATGTTGCCAGAGCACTTACACGGGAAAACGGAACATTCAGTTTTTCCGCAACGCGCTTCATAGCTTCTTTGGGAAGGTAGTTGAATTCAGCTTGAATATCCTGTAAAATTGCCAGAATAGCTGTTTCATCTCCATTATAACCATCAATTATGGAATCAAGTTTTGCAGCGTCCATTCTCATCCCTCCTGGGAAGCGGCGGCAAGTTTCTGCAGCCACTCATACCGTGCGGTTACGTTTTCCTGAACCATTGCAATCTGCTCTTCAGAGAGATGACGATAACGCCCCTGACTCTTCATGTATGATTTAATGGGTTTCAGGAAAGGAAGTTCCATGCTCATATGATATTGACCACCTTTATATTCGTACAGGGGGAAAATACCGGTCTGAACAGCAAGTCTTCCAAGTTTGATGATTTCATTGGGAGCACTTCTCCAGCCCGTAGGACAGGGAGCGAAAATGTGAATCAGTTTGGATCCGGGAGTTTCAAAAGCTGTTTTAACTTTTGCCATAAAATCAAACGGATAACTTGTACAGGCCGTTGCAACATAACCCACGTTGTGGGCCGCCGCAATACCTGCCAGATCTTTTTTACCTGTAGCCTGACCGGGGATTTTCTTTCCTGCGGGGGAAGTTGTCGTGGATGAGAACATGGGCGTTGCAGAAGATCTCTGAATACCGGTGTTCATGTAGGCTTCATTGTCGTAACAAAGATAAAGAACTTCATGACCGCGTTCGAGCATGCCGGACAGAGCCTGAAGACCAATGTCGAAAGTTCCGCCGTCTCCGCCGATGGCGATTACGTTGATTTTACCGGGAGCCAGTTTACCCTTACGCTGAAGGACTTTTATACCAGCTTCGATGCCACTGGCAACAGCAGCAGCGTTTTCAAATGCTACGTGAATCCAGGGAACGCCCCAGGCGATGTCCGGATATGCGGAGGAAATAATTTCCATACAGCCGGTAGCATTGGCAATGATTGTATTCGGGCCTGCAGCTTTAAGCAGGTATCTCATAGCCAGAGCTGGTGCGCAGCCCTGACATGCTTTGTGCCCGGGTGAAAAGAGTTCTCTGCCCGGAACAAGCTTTGAAGCAAATACGTTGAAATGTTCCATTACTCTCTCACTCCTATGTATTTAACGGGTTGGGATTTCCCGGATTTTGCAGCTTCAATAAGCTCCAAGAACATGGCTTCGATGTCTTCAATTCTTACATCGCGACCACCGAGACCGATAACATATTCACAAACAACGGGACGTTTATCTGAAGAGTAAAGTGTGCTTTTCACTTCACTTGCAACGGGATGAGACTGGGCGCCGAATCCCATGGCGCGATCAACGATACCGAGAGCCTTAATATTACCGATAGCTTCAATGATTTCTTCTGTTGGGTAGGGTCTCCAGAGTCGAGGGCGTACTATACCAACTTCGATACCGCGTTTTTTCAGGTTTTTAACAGCTGTCATGGCGGTTTCAGTGAGAGATCCCATCATAAAGAGGGCTACTTCAGCTTTTTCCATGTTGTAGGATTCAACAAGGTTATAAGGTCTACCTGTTATTTTTGTAACTTCTTCAAAAACTTCCTTGATGACGGATTTTGAATTGAGTAAAGCTTCATTCTGAGCAATGCGTGCTTCGTAATAGATTTCAGGAACGCCAACAGCTCCCATAGTGGAAGGATTGCGGATATCCAGTTTAATCTGAGGTTCGAAATCCGGCAGGAAATTATTGATGGTTTCCTGTTCCCAGTACTCGATGGGTTCGATCATATGGGAAACGATAAAACCGTCGAAATTGAGAATAGTCGGTAAAATAACGCGCTTATCTTCGGCTATTTTGAAACAGGCGGGGGTAAGATCGAAGCATTCCTGGCCATTTTCAGCGAAGATCTGGATCCAGCCGATATCGCGTTCACACATAATATCACCGTGATCGTTCCAGATGCTGATAGGTCCGGAAAGAGCGCGGTTAGCAACGGCCATTACCACAGGAAGTCTCATGGCCGGAGCAATAAACAGGATTTCATGCATGAGAGCAAGGCCCTGTGATGCAGTTGCTGTAAATGTACGGGCGCCCATTGCGGAGGTACCGAGAGCAGCACTCATGGCACTGTGTTCTGATTCAACGGGAATGAATTCTGCGTCGAGTTCGCCGTTGTTTACCCATTCGGAGAGATGTTCAACGATGTGGGTTTGAGGAGTAATCGGATATGCACTGATGGCATCCACGTTGCACATGGCAGCGGCGTCAGCGAGTGCAATAGAGCTTTCAACACCTTTTCTTTTTACCATGTTATGCCTCCTCGGGTTTCATGGCTATGCAGCCGGTTACGCATTCGTGAGCACAAACGCCGCAGCCCTTGCAGTAATCAAGGTCAGCGTGAAAATAACCTTTTTCATCCTGCACGATGCAAGCTTCAGGGCAGAAAAGCGAACAAACGCCGCATTTAATGCACTGGGCTTCATTCCAGATGGGACGTTCGGATCTCCAAGACCCGGTGTGGTTCTTTTTAGCACTCATATAATCTGTGTGAATGAATCCGATGGGGATTTCTTTCCAGGTGAGTTCATAAGGGTTTTTTGACATTTTATTCTCCCTCGGAAATTGTAACTGTTTCAAAAGCTTCCGTAAGTGCGGCCATATTAACGGCAGCAATTTTACCGAAACGCTCTTTTACAGCTTCCTTCATGTTTTCCATTGAAACACATCCCGATGCTTTAATCAGAGCACCGAGCATTACCGTATTGTTTATCGGGCGCTTGATGTGAGTCATTGCTATTTTGACGCCATCGACGATAGCCAGCCGACCTTTCCAGCCGGTTTCCTCACGCACAAGTTCCGGTGTATTTCCGGTACTTACGATTAAAATGCCATCGGGTTTGAGACCTGTGGTAACATTTACCATCTGGGTGAGGGTGTAGTCGAGCACCAGAACTACATCGGGAGTATATACCTTGCTTCTGTTAAGGATCTGTTCTTCATCGATCCTTGCAAAAGCCTGTACGGGAGCACCCCTTCGTTCGGGGCCGAAACTGGGGAAAGCCTGGGCGAACTTGTTATCGGCTACAGCTGTTATGGCCAGCAGTTCCGCCGATGTAACACTTCCCTGGCCTCCTCGACCATGAAATCTGAATTCGAGCATTGACAACTCCTTCCTGCGCAGTGCGCACGGTCGCCATAGTATATAGACGCACTCCCTTGTCAAACTAAGTTTTTGCTTGATTACAACTTATTGATTTCACGTCACTAAAACGCCATGTTTTGCGCCGCTAACCATGCTCAATAATTCAATCGAGAAAATTTTAACTTGTAGAATATTTTTAATAAAAATCAGACTTGAATAAATTGATTCACAGGCAAGATGATTTCTAAAAATTATTTTGACAAAAAATAAAACAAGAATAAATTCTGTCCATGAGTCTGATTGTCCCTTAACAACCTAATAAAGGAGTGGTTTTACATGAAAAAGCTATTAGTTTCTTTTGTTCTCGCAGCAATTTTGATTCCCTTCTCAGCATCAGCTCAGAATCCACAACCACAAGCACGAGGATTCGTTGAAGGCGGTATCGGTTTTGGTGGTTGCAGTGGAGATTGCGAAGGAGTAGATTCAAGCATCGGGATTAACATTTCAGGGTTTTATATGATTATGCCCAACATCGCCGTTGGCGCCACCATCAGATACCAGATGTATTCCGTTGAATTTGGTGATCTCAGCAGTATGGCTCTCGGTGTTGAAGGTCGTTTTTATCTTCCGTTAAATCCAATGCTTAAACTCTATGGTCTGGGTTCTGTAGGCTACACAACAATGACTTATGAAAACGATTACGGCGACGGAGACGACTCTGCTTTCTTCGTTCAACTCGGTGGTGGTGTTGAATATTCAATCACTCCTCTCATGGCCATTGGTGCACAGTTAAAATATCAAATCAACTCCTGGGACGAGAGTGAAGGCGATTTTGATGAATGGTACCTCGGAGCAACGGTTTCCTTCAAATTTTAATCTAATCAGCTTGCCCAGTTCTTGAATCGACTTACATAACAAAAAATATCTACTCTTTTTACAAAAGGCACAGTATATTATATGAGATTTAAACTCTAACCCAGCGAGGTATTTCCATGAAAAAAGATCTTTTTGCGGCCGTAGGGCTTTTTGTATCTTTTTGTTTTTTCTACACAACTTCAGCTAATGCCAGTGGGCTTTTCAGGCCGGCAAAAAAACAGAATTTTGTTCCTGGAATCAAATTTTCATCCACCTCTCTGGATACTACCCTCAATCTCAAAACCGTTGAATCTGTTACAACGGTTTTTAACCTGAAGGCTAGAGGCTATAATGACCCTGCTGGAGATGAACCGACTATGGAAGGCGGACATACCAGGGGATCTGAAAAAGAAGCCGGCAATGAATTGCTATTCTTAATCCTTGGAATTGCCGGTCTGGGACTTTTAATTCTGGCCATTGTTTTAGGCATCGATGAAGAAGAAGACGAATGGAAAAAATCCCGCATGCCTTTAAACCCCGGCCGTCAAAAAATGACAGTCCCCGTCTTCAACTGGTAGTAGCGCTCAAACAAGCCATTGATAGTTTTGTAAAAATCCAGTTGCATAAAGGGGAATTGAATAAATATTTCCATCTTTTGAGAAATTGTCAGCACTCAATCTGATTCCGTATCTGCTCTATTTTTCTTCAAGAAAAATACGCATGCTTTTCATTTTTCTTCCAGATGAAGTCTTTACCTCTATTGGAACAACTTCTCCATTCCTTACAATTAAATAGTTACTGTCCTGAAATACCCAAAATCAAATTTTTCGCCGATTTTTTGTTCAGGACAGTAACCGCAAGGTGTTGAAAATATTACTAGTGGCCGGATAGAATTTTTAATAAAATTCTTCGCGAAGCGAATTTCCGGACACGAACTACTTATCCCTGTCAGTTGGATCCTTTCGACAGAAACATCAGTTATCAAAATCAATATTTTAAACAACTAAGCAAAGTCACCGTTGACAAAAAACTAATGAGCGGTAACGTCAAATGAAGTTAATTCTGTCCTGAAATACGGTTTTTCGTAAACATGCTCAATTTTGAAAAAAATTGAATTTCAGGCAAGCAATTCCGAAACGCGGAATGCAAGTGGACACGAAACTGTTGCTTAACCTGGAGGTTCCCTGATGACAGATGAAGAAATTAAGCAGAGACTTGAGGAACTTGAAGAAAAAATCAAGGAAGGTCTACATGCAATAAGTGATTATGATTATAAAATGAATCAGCCTCACTACACTACGAGAGACATTGAAATATTTAAATTGAACAAAAAAATGGAGCAGGAAAGCGTATCTGAGTACATTCAGGAGAAAAAGCTACTCATCAAATTGAAAAGCAAATAACTGCTCATGAATGGTACCACTCCGCGCTAATGCATTTCCTTTATTCAATTTTAATAAAAATTGGAATTCAGTTAAGCAATATCGATTTTTCGGTTCGGAATGTGGGGCAGGACACGAACTTGTTAAAATAAGATACAGGAAGTAATCTATGGATATGAATATGAAACCGATCAAGGTTGCGGCGTTCTTTGATTTTGACCGTACATTTATTGATATTAACAGCGGTTACCTTTATGCCAGGTTCGAGAAGGCAAACAAGCGTATCAACAACACTCAATTTTTGCAGTCATTATTATGGCTTGGCCTTTACCACTTGGGCATAGCTGACATAGACAGCGCTTACAGCAAGGCCCTGGCCTTATATAAAGGAACATCTGAGTCAGAAGTAAAAGAGATAACAGAGAAATTTTTTTCCCGTGACATAGTAAGTCGTGCAATGCCGGGGGCTTTGCGGACCCTGGAATACCATAAGCGAATGGGTCATTATGCTGTTCTAATAACTAACTCTTCTCCTTATCTTTCAAAGTTAGCTCTTGAAGAATGGGGTTTTGATCACCGCATTTCCAATTTATATAACATAGATACACAAGGTAGACTTACCGGTGAATTTGAACGCCCTTTATGTTATGGGAAGGGGAAAACCCTGCGTGCTCAGAAATTTGCTGAGACCGAAGGAATTTTGCTATCGGAATCCTATTTTTATACCGATTCTATTTCGGATCTGGATATGATGGAAAATGTTGGGCTTCCTTTTGCAATTAATCCGGATCCTAAACTTCGAAGGGCTGCGAAAAAGCGCAAATGGCCAATTTTAAACTGGAAACACTGAACATGGTGCTCCAAAATGTTATTTTTCCTGTAAATTCTGGTTTTTGCGTGTTAATAATGGGCCATGCTCAGATTTCTGGGGAGGTATTATGAAATATAAATTAATTACATTTTTGTTTTTTATTTCAGGATGTACAAACGTTAATACGTTTTTAGAAAAAAAACAGTTTGATAAAGCAGAGAAATATTGCCTTGAAAAAACCGGGTCAGCCCGTAGTGAGTGCTGGATTGATACAGGGCTTTACCATGAACGGAAACGTTCGTATGAAGTTGCTCGCGGTTATTATTTTCTTGGAGAAAGTCGGAAACTTGAAAACCGGGCAAGTCTAAAGAGAGGTTTAGAACTTGAAAATTCCGGGAAGAAATCGGAAGCAGCTGAATACTATTTATGGGCAGGAGATAAAGAAAAATCCAAAAAGCTATTTATAAGTGCGGCTCAAAATGCTGAACGCGAAATGAGTTACGCTCTGGCAGCATTTTATTATGAAAAAGCCGGGCAGGTAGCCAAATCAATTGAGATGATAAATTCTGCTTCCACAGACTACATGAAGTATGGCTATTTCAGAATAGCCGCTTCAATGTTGAAAAAAGCTGGCTATGCGGAAAAAGACATTTATAAGGCCCTTGCTCTGGGGGCATTTCGTAACCATTTGCCTAGATTAGGTGAATCGCTTATGAAAGCACCAGGCTTTAAAGGTAATGACCGAATGGAGATTTTAAAAAAAGCTTTTGGCGAACCTGAAAAACCTGCAGTTCGGATTATATCCCGGAGACGACCCGTAAAACCTGCAATTGTAACTAAACCTAAACAGTTTGTTTTTGCCCCGGATGTCATTATTGAAAAATACCTGTCACAAAAAAGATATAAGCCGGCACTGCGGTTTCTTGAGCAATATGATAAAACCTTTATAAATAGTTTTAATAGAGCTATTTATCCCGCTGCTGCTAAGAGGAACTACCTCGCCGCAAGTCTTTACAATATATATACAAAGAAAAAACAACAGTCTGTCAATTATTTGAACCAGATAATATTCTCCAAATCCCCTGTTAAAGAAAGAACTTACGGTCTTCTTTGGCTGACTTATGTTCAAAAAACCAAGGTTAAACCAACACTCGGCAGGCTTGTAAAAGATAAACAGATGTCTTCTATCGCTAAATACATTTTACGGCTACAGGAAAAGAAAGACTTTAAAGTCAATATTTCTTTCGAGCAAATCAAAGGCGATGCTCAGGGGCTGGACAAAATAGGAGCAACCAGTTTTAATTTAAAACAATATTTTTCAGCAAAAACATTAAAAAAATTCACTGACAGCGAAGCTTTGAATGCTGATGTAATTATTACTGTTTCAACGGAACCTGTAAGGACCTTTGATAGTGCCTCCGGTGCTTATTTCCTCCATCTTTTACGCTCAATTACAATAAGACTGCCAACACTGGGAATCTCTGAAAGCTATCGTGAAAGTGTATCTATTAAATATAATATTAAAAAAGGAAAGACCATTGAGCTGTCCTATGACGAAAGCGCCGCTTCAAAAATAAAGATTCTCAATACATGGCTTGCAGAATATACAGAGAAATTTCTCAACCGGTTTTTCTCCCTCAATATGAGAAAGCTGTTACGCGAACCTATTCCTCAGAAAGACCATTTTCTTACAGATGCACCTGCCCTGAAAAAGAAAAATAATTCAGACACTGATTCTGAAGAGAAGCCCGAACCAGAAAAAGTTGAAAAAAAAAACGTTAAAAAAAAAGTTGAGCTCATAGATAAAGCTCCTTCACAAACAAGTGCTCCAGAAAAAAAAAACGAAAATGAAGAGGAAAAATCAGGAATTGGCCTGAATGCAGAGCTTCAAGTTGCCAGTGCATTTGTTTTTCGCGGTCTAAATCTGTATGCAAAAGATTCGCAGATGGATCAACACATGCTGTTAGCTCCCGGGATTACCTGGTCAATTTTTGAGACAGGCTTATCCATTGGATACTGGGGCGCTTTTCAGTTAACCGGGTCAAATCTGAAGACGAACAGACAAGGGGGCGTTAATCTTGAATCGGATTTCTATGTTAATTATGAAAAAGAAATAGGTAAAAATAAAATCAAGGGCTCACTGCAGACATATCTTTTCTTTTTTGCGGAAGTTCCGGAAATGAGCATGCCAGCTTATCTGGAGCCTTCAGTAGCTTATGCCAGAGATTTTAACTTTTTAACGGCACAGATGGCCATCCATTATTTTATTGGTATTCAGGAGGAACTCCGCCCCGAGAGTTACTTTTATATAAATCCCTCATTAGGAAAATCATTTAAAATAGCAAAGAAAGAATCGACTCTGAAATTTGGATATGGTTTTAAATTATTCAAAGAAGGAAATACTGGAATGAGTAATGTTCACGACGTGTTTCTTTCATTTGAAATGAACTTTCCATTTGGATGGTGGTATGTCAAACCATCTATCAGTGCCGCCTGGACAAACATTGAAGGCCCGGATATGAAATTAACTGATGGTTTTGTGGTCTGGGGGCAGGTCATTATAGGCGGGGATAAGTAATTAATATGATAGTAAATTATTTGAATGAAATGCTTCAGGAGAAAGACCCTGAATGTCCTGTTTCTGCCACTGATTTGCTGTGTTCCTGATTTTTTTAACCTGTAATCAGGAAGTCAGGTAAACAGGGTCAGGACCAGCGGTTAACCATTCAATATCAATTAATAATTAAAAAGAACGTAATTTTAATTCAATTTCCCGATTTCGATCCTTTTACTCCGCAAGCGGTCTAGTTCCAATGCTGTTCGGTTAAGGCGTATTAGTTGATATTGTTAACAAAAATAAGAATAATAAGTATTAGTAAAAATATTCAGGGAGTCAGAAACAGGAACAGAATCAGGATACAGGGTCGTGTTCCTGAAGGTGTATATGCAAATACTGAATTGAAATCGATCTTTATGCCACAAAAACGCTCACCTTCAAAGTAAACGCCCTGCTCCTGACCCCTGTTTTCCTGAATTCCTGTCTGCCTGAAATTATTATATAAGATTGTATTTATTGACTAATTTACTCGGAAGTTCACTAACCGATCAGCATTGGGTCTAGTTCGGTCCTGAAATTTACCTTGGTCAACCGCCAGTTAGTTTTGCCAGAGCACGCTTGGCAGGTTCAAAATTGGGGTTTTTAGAAAGAGCTTTTTTATAAGCTTCGATAGCAGGCTGTGTTTTTCCAAGCTTCTGACGTGCGGAACCAAGTCGATACCAATTGTTTGCCGTTGAAGCTACATTAACAAGTTTTCCTAAATACTTTTCAGCTTCCTGGGTTTTCCCAAGTTCAAAACAGACACTGGCCATTCCACTCAGCGCCGTTGCACTGGAAGGTGTTTTTGCAAGCAGCGATTTATAAGTATTGTATGCAGCACTGAAACTACCGTTGTTATATTCAGTTTGTGCCTTTTTCAGGAGAGCGGCCGGGTCCTTAACTGGCGCTGGATCCACGGGCTTCATAATCACCGGGATATCGATTTTATCCGGAACCATAATTTTCACAGGCTCAGTCATAACGGGCTCGGTCATAACGGGCTCAGTCATAACAGGCTCGGTCATAACGGGCTCAGTCATAACGGGCTCGGTCATAACAGGCTCGGTCATAACAGGCTGGGTATTTACAGCGATGGGGGTTGCACTTTGAACATCCATTGCCGTGATTAAAACGTTCCCGGAAGTGGCAGTCATATCAGCGACCATTTGAGGAAGCATATCCGGTGGCTTTTTATCAGTTGTTTCAGTTTTTCCGGGAGTATTCTTTTTAAAATCCGGCAATTTGTCATCTTTTGTAAAACTGGATACAAGGAAATAAAGCAACAGTGCCAGTGCGACTCCTCCAATTATGATGACAAGCCAGAACTTGCGTTCCTGATTGGATTTTTTTTGCCTTTCTATTATCAAATCATCCTGATGCCTGATGAAGCTTTCGGACGGAGCAGCTGCTATGAGGGACGAGGAGGGGTCGGTTTGTTCATTTTTTTTTTCCGTCGGAATTTTTTCCGTCGGGCTTTTATTATCACCACCTGCTTCAAGTTGCTGCTTCAAATCCGCAGCATTGATTCCAACTAGAACATCCATTTTGCGGTTATGCTGGAATTTTTTTACATCCGGAGCAGGGACAGCGGAATTTTGTGATGATGATGCCCTTTGCGCAGGCGGTGCTACCGGGGGACTTTCAGAGCGAATTACACCGCCTCCCGCAAGGCGAACCATTTTCGCGCTGTCAGCAAGAGGAAATGGACTCTGCAAATCGATATAGGAAATGCCCTTTTGAAATGCATTTTTTGAATCTTTAACAGGGATTAAGTGCATTTTCAACAGACTCTGAAGTGCTTCTTTAAATTGTAGAGCAGTTTTAAATCTGTTTTCAGGGTTTTTTGATAATGATTTGGCTAAAATATAATCAATTCCAGATGGTAGTGGTTGAACTGTACCTTCGATGGGCGGGTAGGGCGCGTCGAGATGTTTCCCCATGATTTCAAAAACATTGTTCCCGGAATACGGAGCATGTCCTGAGAGCATATGGTATGCTATTATTCCAAGAGAATACAAATCTGCTCTACTGTCGATGGTTCCGGACTTCATTTGCTCCGGAGCTGTGTAGGTTGGATCTCCTACACTGAAGCCAATTCCTGACTTTCCGGGATCTCCGCCTACAACCATCTTGGCTAAACCGAAATCAAGAATTTTAACAAAATTATCTTTTCCAGCATGAGTCGTCAGCATAATATTTCGAGGACGTAGATCACGGTGAACAAAGCCCAGAGCGTGGGTTTCCGCAAGCCCTTCACAGATCTGGGTTATAATATCGTATGTGTCTTTGAAGGAGAAAAATGATTTGCGGGTCAGAGCAGTACTCAGAGTATCTCCCGTCAGGAGCTCCATGGCGAAGTAGGGAGTACCATCTGTTTGACCAAAGTCAAAAATTTTAATAATATGCTCATTTTCAAGTTCCCCCACACTGAGGGCTTCTTTTCTGAATTTTTTTAGAGCTTTTTCATTCTGAGCAAGTTCATTATGAAGGATTTTAACAGCAATACGTTTTCCCAATTGGATATGACGAGCCAGATAGACTTTACCCGAACCACCCTCACCAATGGCTTCTAAAACCAGATATCTGTCATCCAGTTTTTTCCCGATAAATGGATCCTGATTTGATGGCCGTAGACTCAGACCACATCTGGGGCAGAATCTGGCCTCATCGGGGACGACGTTATTACAACCAATACACCTCAATGATTCACCTTTTTCGTAGAAAACTGAAAGTTACAGTTCACAGCAGCGACAAAATCCGATCGTCGCATTACTATTAATACCACAAACTGCTGCAGCAGCGAAATCCAATTTCATAAAAGCGAAAAGAATCGCCGTGATCTGTGATATTATCGCCGCATCGCCTGCTATCTGCCCAATATCGACCTTTTAAATTGCCATGAAAATCTGTTACCCCGCCATCGGAACGACGAGTCCATTCTTCAACATTGCCACATAAATCGTAAATTCCATAGGTATTTACACAGTCAATATAAGTACCGGATGCTGCCCCCTGATAAAGTTGTTCAATATGGTCCGCAGCACTGGTTCCATTAACTCCTGTTGCCCTGGCTGAAGTCAGCAATTCTTCCAAAGTAACTACGGAAGGATCGTTTATGCCAATGGGCCATAAATTCAGCAGATCCTGATTATATGGTCGCCAGGTTTTATTGTCATTACATGTGCCGGGGATGTGCGTATCCCCGTAGGGATAGTTCAGGGATTGAGCAGTTCCGCATGCCAGTGTCCACTCCGTATCAAAACAGAGTCGTTTCCCCCTGGAATCACACCATTGCTCAGCTTCAATAAAAGAAAACATTACAAAGGGTAACTGGTCTCCCTGTCCCGGTGCTTCGAATTTATCCATGCAGAAATCTTCAATCTCTTCCATATCTTCCGGGCAGGACCGACATCCCGTTTCGGTGCAAAGGGTAGGGCACTCGGGATCCGTTCCAGAAATAACTGCAGAACACACACCATTGGAGTCGCAGGATTCGCAACCTTCATGGCATCTTGATGTGCAGCAATAACCATCAGTGCAAAAATCCGTCGGGCACTGATTATCCGCGGCACACTCAGACCCAAAACTCAGACGACAGTAACCGTTACATTCGTTACTTTCACAGTCACCGTCAGTAACGCACTCTTCCCCGAAGTTCAACTTCGGAAGGCAATGATTATCAACAGTGCAATAATATCCATAAGTACAATGTTCATGAACATCACAGATATCAAAGCATTCCCCCGATTCGATATCACATTTAAGGTTGTCCAAACATTGGCCGTCACTAACGCAGGGTATACAAAGATCCCCGATACAAGATGTACCGGCGCCACAGTCATCACTCACAAGACATCGTTGCCTGCATCCGTTTGAAGTAAGTACCCAGCCAGGATCACATTGTTTGACGTCAAGGCCCTTCGTCTCGCAGGAAACGAGGGTTAGAAGCACACTGAAGTAAAAAATAAGTTTTTGTTTCATAAAAACATTATTGCATCCACAGTCTGGAAATCAAATATGAATTTAGAAATAATCATCGAATAAAGACGTAATTTAGTGTTTTAACTCTTCAAAGAATGAAATTTCTTAATGAGTTCAAGTAAATCCCTGAACTCCTTCTCGTGAAGACGGGATAGATTTTTATCCAGAAATGGAATCTCCGTAAATTTTACAGAGTCAAATTTTTTAGGAAGTAAATCCATTGATTTCAAACTTCCAATCAGTTCATCGCGTTTGATTATAGTATCAAGATCGTTTATTTCACTTATAAAGAAACTTACTTTTCCATTGAGGTAAACAGTAAACAACCGCTCACCACTCAAACCCTTTATGCCGAAACTGGCAAGACCTTCAAGGGTTTTACCGGCTATGAAAAGATTGTTTGAGATAGCGAACTCAATTAATTCAGATAATCTGCTTTTGAGGAAAGGATCTGTGATTTCTTCAAGTTCTTTGTAAAGAAGTTCCCTCGACCACTCAATCGCACCACCTTTAAGGCCTTTGCGCGAAGAAACACTGAAGGACTGGCCAATAATTGATGGAATTAAAAGCATACTCTGTCCACCGTCGCCGTAACACTTCAATTCCAGACCGAGAACCTCCCCATGCATCAACTGACTGTTGAGATATTCAATCATCAGTTTCATTTCCGGTCGCAAATCGTCGGAGACAATAATGCTGCGAATTTTCCCGCTGGAAATGGACATTTCCATCATAGTCCAAAAATTATTTATATTAAAGTCAGGCCCGAAGGCATGGAAAAGTGCATCTTCGAGGAGCCGCCCTTTTTTTGACCAGTAGTCCTGAGCTTGCTTTCTGATGAAATCTGTATTCCATTCACGGGCTATCGTGGCTGCGTATTCTATAATTTTACCGATAACAGCACGAGATGCTTCGGGGTTTTTAATTAATTTCATTTCAATAATTGTCGGAACACCGTACTGATCGGCAAACAAAAAATCGAGATCCCATATTCCCGCACGAATTTTCTGTCCCAGATTAACGAACACTGGAGGATTTTCGGTCTCCGGAGCAACTTGCTGTCCCGGAATAATTGAAGGATTATTCTCAATAATGTCTGTAAAAAGTTCCTCAAGGGTTTTTTCAGGGCCGGATTTGAGAATGTTTTCAACGGGGACAGGGTTAAGTTGATTTCCTTTAATTATAAATACTTCATCATTCTTTTTCAAAACGGGAACCTCCAAATTTATTGTCAGGAAAAGAACAGTAGAAAAAACGCGTTTACATTTATATATTGAATCGCATCAGAGATCCACTGTTAATATGTTCGTGTATGGATTTTGTTGCAGAAGACAGGGTTCTGAACCGTTGGAGGAAAAATGTTTGAATATATAAAAATGGAAAAAGAACACCTTGAAAAAGTATCCAAGTTAGGGAGAGAAATTTTCCTGCTTGAACTGCTTGCGGGGCATACGAATTCAGGACTTAATACATTCAGTGATTTTTGTAATGCGACTGTTTTAGAAACACGAATGAACGAAGGCGGATTCGGGCATATTGCTACTTTTGAAGGCAACCTTGCGGGATTTATTTTTTTCAAAACAACATCCCACATTTCCCTCTTTTTTGTGGATAAATTGTTCAGAGGTCAAGGTGTTGGTCGTAACTTGCTGGATGCGTCCATTGATTATCTGATGCGAACCGACGCGCAAGTGTCAGAAATTACAGTAAACTCCGATGTGTCCGCTACCTATGCTTATCTCAAACTGGGCTTTTCATTTCGCAGCGGAATACAGCAAAAAGACGGTCTTGCGTTTGTGGAAATGTTCAGAGAAATCCCGGAACGCTCTGCCTGCCTTCGCTCAGTAGGTTACATCTCAAGTCCTTTTCTTGAGCGGGAAGGCGTTCCCATTCAGCCCAGCGGTGGGGCCCAGTTGCGAGGGCAAATAAACATTTTCCCCGAGTACGAAGAAGGGCTAGCTGACCTTGATGGTTTTTCGCATATTATAATAATTTATAGATTTCATCGGCAGAACGGTTATAATTTGAAAGTTGTCCCATTTATGGATACGGAGCCCCGTGGTATTTTTTCAACGCGATCCCCGAAAAGAGTTTCAGGAATTGGTATGAGCATCGTCAAATTGGTTTCTGTAAAAGGAAATATTGTGGAGTTTTCCGGTGTAGACATGCTGGATAAAACCCCCGTTTATGATATAAAACCCTGGATCCATAATTTTGACTATCCCGGTGAGTCAATATCCGGCTGGATGAAGCACGAACGAAAAGCAGTAGAAGAAAAACGCTCCGACAACCGCTTCACGAAATAGGGGAAGGGACCAAACGACAATTCAAACCCGGCTCTTACGAACCGGGCTGGAAAGCTGTCGCCTGTGTGGTCACAGGCTCATGATTCGCAGATTCACCATCGATGTTTGGATTCAGGGGTGAGGTCATTCACGTTTATCCTAATAACCCAAAAAAAACTCGACACACGGTAATCACATCACGCCTTCTGGCAAAATTGCCATCAGGCATCTCTTCCATGCCTACTGTGAGTTGGTCTTGCGTGATTTTACGTTGTTTCCCTTGCAAAACTGAGCCGGTCCCCGGTATTTTTTGCGCCCCTCCCCAGTATTAAAAGGTCACTTAACCAACTATACTGAACCGGTGCCCAGTGTTTAAAGGTCAGAGTACATTCTACGCTTATACCTTCCCCGGCTCTGGAAGGTCATCCCGGAAAAGGGAATTGCTATTTTTGAGTATAAAAATGAGGAAAAAAGTAAGTCTTTGGACGTTTGAAGCTTTAAAATCGACGATTTCAGGCTTGAAAATGATCTTTAACGTCCTTTTAGTGGCACAATTTCAACTGTACTTTGATGATTCAAGGCCTTAAATTCGTTATTAACTGCAGGGATGGAGTCTGAAAGGTGGAGATGGGGGTTTTCTGATCACTTTTTCTGGCTTGTAACAGGCAAATCACGATTGAATGTCACTAAGCATATCCCATGATAATTGGCATAAACCATCAATTAAATAGTTACTGTCCCTCTGTGTCAGAAAAGATGTCGCGTCTTATAAGAATGGTTTATAAGAAGAGGGCTAGACCGCTTGCGGAGTAATACGATTGGGACTCGTTTAAAAGAAATGCTTCAGGAATGAGCCCCCTGTTTTCCTGTTCCTGCTACTGATTTCCTGGTTACCTGAAATTTTAAACTGGAACTCAGGTGGTCAGGCAAACAGGTTAAGGATCAGTGCGAAAACATTCAATATCAATTGTTAATTACAAAGACTGGAAGCAAATATTCACTTTTTAGATTTCGATCCTTTTACTCATGAAGCGGTCTAGAGGAAAAAAGACATGCCGAAATATGACAGAGAGTTCAAAGAATCAGAACTGCAGAAAATTAGTTGCTCTCTATAAACTCAAATATTTGATCATCATCTTCATAATGGCAGGGTTCTATTAATTCGTGTGATTTAAACTCTTTAAAAATACTTTTATAAATATCAGAAGCCGCAACCTTTTTATCGGTACTAGGTTTGTTCAACGCAACAAGAATTTTGGAAATAGATTCTACTTCTCTTACACTATCAATAAGTTTAATAAAAGTTACGCCTTCTTTAAATATAGTGTTTGCATCTTTATTTAAATCAATAACCTTTATACCTGATAATTTTTCTCTAAACAAAAAGGGAATGCTAATATGTAAACCATCAGGATCACCAATTTCAGAGTTCAATTTAAACTTTGTAAGTAAATTTCTACTTTCGATTTTTCTTTTAAGATCACGGATCATTTTTTGCTGATAAGAATCACTATGAGCAAAATTTCTTTCAACGTAATATTTAAATAAATCACCAATTTCAGATTCAACAGATTTATCAGAAAATAAATATTTTATATCAGAAAATATCAACACATTTTCTGAAGGGGAAACAAGTGTCTTAAACAGAATAAGAGGATCATCAGAAATTGGAGCCAAAAGAGGATCATCAGATATGCTCTTTTTATAAAAAGATAACTCTTCTTTTACCCCTCGTAACCAGTTAATAAAATATTTTTTATTTAACTCAGGAAAAAAGTCATTGACTCTTTTTCGATGTATTGAATCTATTTTGTAATCAAAAATTCTATTTTCAGGATCGTAGATAACAACACCAACGTTAACAAACTCTTCGGTTGTATTATATGGTCGGAATTTTACTATGCTATATATGTAATTATTTTTTTTACTCATGCCAAAATCCCTTATCTACACGGTTAAGAAGTTCACAAATTTTATCTTTTGTGTCGTAAGATAAGTTTTGATTTTTTCCAAAATCCCATTCAATGGGAATTTTATCTAATATATCTGTAATTTTACTTTCTGTTGCAATAGATTTCAAGATTACTTTCTGTTCTGCAAGAAAATCTGCAGTAATTTTATCTTTAATATCAGAAAATATATGAGTTTCAAGAAAATCGTTTTCTTTGAATGAAAAACTGAAAGCATTGTTGTGATCAATCAGAAAATAACTGTCAGGATATTGAAATAAAAAGTTGGAGTTAAATTTCTGGTTAGTATCTTTTTTTCGGTCAGAATTTTTTATCCACCAATCAAATAAAAAAACCTTCATTTTGATATCGTCAGAAATTTTGGGGATTTGAATATTTTTAATCAAAGAATAACTTTCCTGATATTCTGAAGCAAATCCAAAGCAGGGAATTATATCAATCTTGACTTTATTTGTAAGATTGAAAAATTTAATATTGTTTTGATCAAACATCGCAATTTTGTAATCTGGAATATTCAATTTATATAATTTAGCTAGTTCACAACAGATTAACTCGTTATATAAATCTGCACCTGCAGCTGTGTCAAAGTACTTAACATAGTAATCTTTACCATTTTCAAGCGTACACAATAAGGGCTGCATTGCACCTGATTTTGATACTGATTTGATTCCAATAACGCTCAGATATGATATGTCAGTCATTTTTACTGTAATATTCCTTCAGTTTAAAATATCAAAATTTCTTGACAAAGCAATGGGAAAGTTCAAGATTTAAAAAATTGAGTTGTACTTGTTAAATACCACCGGTCACACTGCAAACTCTCACTGATTGCCTTCACCCTAAAATTTTTCCTCCACCACCGAAAGTCGTGGTTCGAGAAGGCGCCCAGGGTCGATCGGAAGCAGGTGGGGAATGTCTTTGATCATCCTGAGGTTCCGAACGATCTGAAGCGATCTGCGCAACTTTCATTTGGAGGTGGCGATAATGGTTTATGTTACCTCGTTTTATTAATCCCGGAAGTGTTATTTTTGCTACTCGACGTACCAGTGAGAGGCGTTATTTCTTCAGGCCTGACAAAGTTACTAATCAGGGGATCCTT
>JAHJMN010000051.1 GCA_018821305.1 Myxococcota bacterium | reverse complement strand
TGTTTTTGTGGCATAAAGATCGATTTCAATTCAGTATTTGCATATACACCTTCAGGAACAAGACCCTGTATCCTGATTCTGCTCCTGTTTCTGACTCCCTGAATATTTTTACTAATACTTATTATTCTTGTTTTTGTTAACAATATCAACTAATATGCCTTAACCAATCAGCATTGCGACTAGATGCGGGAGTTTAAAAGTTTGGTAATTTTTTCCGGTGTAAGATCTGAGTTTTCCCCGGGATTGTATCCGTAGGATGCAAATTTTTCAGCAACGATAGGGAGTTTTTCCGTATCTACACCGTGCTCTGAAAGGGTTGTTAAAACGCCCAGAGAACGATAAAATTCATCAGTTTTCTCCATGGCAAGATGTGCAACTGAGGTATCATCTCCCGAAAGATTCCAGACGTTTCGACCATAACGCGCCAGCATGGCCTTTTTTGCTTCAAAACAAGTCTGCCATACTCCCGGTTGAACAATGGCTAAAGTTACTGCATGATCAAGTCCATACAAAGCTGTCAACTCGTGCCCGATAACATGAGTAGCCCAATCCTGAGGTACTCCAACGCCAACGGTTCCGTTCAGAGCGTTCGTAGCGGCCCACATGAATGCAGCCCTGGAGTCATAATCAAAACCGCCCATCACCGTTTCGGCAATCTCAATAAGGGTTTTTAAAACCGCTTCGCTCTGATGATACTGAAGCACCGCGGAAACATCATTAGTTATATACTGCTCACAAACATGAATAAATGCGTCGATTATACCGTTTGCAAGTTGAGATACAGGCAATGTGCGGGTAGTTTCGGGATCAAGTATTGAAAAAACCGGAAAAACATGCTCGGACTGGAAGACAAGTTTGGCGCCGAGGGCCCGACGGCTCACGACACTGCCGGAATTCATTTCGCTCCCCGTTGCAGGAAGAGTTAAAACGGTACCAAAAGGCAGAGCCGATTTTACTTTCCCTCGCTTTGCAAGAATATCCCATGGATCTCCTTCGAAATGAGCCCCGGCGGCAATTAGTTTTACACCATCAATAACACTGCCACCACCCGCGGCAAGAATAAAGTCAATTTTTTCTTCCCTGCATATACTAACAGCTTTCATGAGGGTATCAAAGTCTGGATTTGCTTCAACTCCTGAGAACTCTATTACATTTCGCTGAGCAAGAGCATTCATTATTTGGTCATAAACGCCATTTGATTTAATACTGCCCCCACCGTAAACCAATAGTATATTCTTGAAATCCGGCGAAATCAGTTTTGACAGTTTTAAAATAGTATTCTTTCCGAAAATGATGCGTACGGGATTATAAAATTCAAAATTATTCATAATGTAACCTTCAGACCCCTTTCGATTGCCATTTTAAAGATTAGTTCGTGTCCTGTACTTCGCTTCGCGAAGGATTTTATTAAAAATCCTAACAGGCCACTATTAATATTTTAAGCACCTTGCGGCATCTATCCGGCCTTTAAAGAAAGGCAAAAACCTTGTTTTTTCGAATTTCCGGATAGACACTAATTGGCATGGTGGCAATCAGAATTATTTGCGTTTGGGGACACCCTTGAGTCCAGGTTTGCCGTCTCTTTCGTAAACTTCAAATGAAACCTGCTCACATTTAGCCTTCGTTCGGATTGCTTCCGTGGATTCCCCGAGTTTTTTCATAAAATCATCAGCCTTGAAACCATCGAGATTTCCATCCAGTTTCATTTTAAGTTCACTGTATTTTTCCGTAATGAAAGTAAAATATTCCGCTTCGTCATCACCGGGTTTCGGGGGCTGAGGTTCATCGATTTCCACGTCGTTTAATTCTTCTTCTACTACAGGTTTAACCTGCACGTGTTCAGCGCTTTTGCTCGGAATTGGCGGGAGTGCTGGACGTGACGAAGAAGAACCCTCTCTCTGACCGGGCAATGCCACTTCCTTCATTTTGGGATAGACAAGAGGTTTCCCCGTTATGGGCGGTGGTGGTGGGCCACCTTCTTTGAGACCCGGACGATCACCACCAGCACTGGCTTCAGCACTGAGAAGTTCATCCACACTCTTATCTTTGATATCCGGCTTGGCTGTAGACTGGATTTTTTCAAGTGCCTCGTTAATAGCTCGTGCAAGGGATGAATATCTACCACCGAAATCCTGATCGTTGATAAGAAGCATTTCCCCACTGGCTACGTCTTTTGTTTTTGCAATGAGTTTTCGAAGGGGGAGATCACCCTCCCACAGAATGAAGAAAATCCCGAGGAAGAGGAGAAGTATGGTTGCTCCTATAAAAAGACCCCAGGGAAAACCTTTTAGAAGTTCGTTCTGTGGAATCAGTTTATCTAAAAACGCCAGAGCGCCCATTTTTCGTGGAAGTTTCCAGGAAACGGCGTAGTAAACCCCAGTGTCCGGCAACTCGGGGACATCTTTTCCAACAGTAAGAAGAGGATTTGTAGCGGCTCCCCGGAGCATTCCAAGGATAACGGCATAATTATCTTTTCTGCCTTTTACAAGTTCCACCGGGGAAAACCCCTTGGCTGGATTACGAAGATCTTTAATGTGTTTTTTATAAATTTCCGGAAGTTTTTCAGCGGTTTCAAGTTCAGATGTAGTATGCATGACTTTTTTACCGTTGAAAACAGATAGTTGAACCGGTCGCTTCTCCGCATCGCCATAGCCCATTCGACCCAGATGATATGAGAGAAACTCCGCGTCAACCTTGCGCATTCCCATGAGCACACCGTGATTGGATTTGCGATCAGTTGAGATAATTGGGACCGCCCAGGTCATGAACATATCATCTCCGGAAATGACGGTATTGTCGTTATGAAAACCTTTTTTGGCTTCCATAAAACCCATCATTCCTGCAATACTTTCGCGACCTTTAACCGTTGTAAGAAGAACTTTACCGTCGTTGTTGGCAACAATGAGTTCATCGGTGTTCAGCATATCGGAAAACTTTTTAAATGCATCTTTGAAGTTGTGAGGATCACTTTTCTTCTCAAAGATATCAGTAATTCGCCCGTCCATTCTTACCCGGGCTAAAGAATCAAGGACCTGCCGACTTTCCCATTCCAGTTCTTTGTCAAAAGCAGCCTGAAAAAGATCAACAACGCGATCTTTATATGCCTGCTGCAGAAAGAATTCCGCCGGACGGGTAGCTACAAGAAGACTACCAATAGCAAGTACACTTACAAAAGACAGTATAAGAACCCAAACTTTGGAAAAAAACATTTAAAACTCCGATTTTAAAATAGGAAGTTCAACGTCAAAGGAAACAGGAAGTACCTTTTTGCCGGTTATCGTGATTTCCTTGCTGGTGATTTCTTTATCGATATAAATAACTCTGAGGGTATATTTACCTTTGGGAACCTGAGGAATCAGGAAACTGCCGCCCTCGGTCACCTTTGAGAAAAACCTGGATGCAATATATACAACGCGGCCCCGGGCAAGAACAAATTCTTTGAGGGCTAGAGGATATGAATAAAAGACTTTTTCCTTTGAAATTTCATATTCTCGAGGCCTTACGTTATAAACCATATCCGATTCTTTTGCTAACTTCTCATCTTTAAGAAGCTTTTTGTGCACAATACGACCGGGACTCCATACATTGACGACCATGCTGCCCTTGTTATGGATTCTCACGTCCTGTTCAATATTGAGCAGCACAAGTTCCGGTTTGAAACTGCCACCTATGACCTCAATGTCCTCTTCCGTCCGCCCGGAACTTTCCGAAGTACCTGAAGATTTCAAAGGTTCCGTTCCCGGACCATCAAGGATAACGAATAATCTGTTTTGAATCGGAAACCGCTCAGGAAGGACGATCAATGGATCATAGTAACGCCACCAGGCTTTGCGTCGCCAAGTCTCCATGCGGATAACGGATTTTTCCACGGGAGTTTTAGGCTTGGCTCTCTTTATCCTGATTGTTCCAGGAATATCATAAAGTTTCTCCTGTTTTTTCTTTCCACGGGGACGAGATGTGGAATCAACAGGAATCAGGGTGGCAGTAAAAATTAGAAATATGAATAGAGTCCAGCTTTTTTTCATGGGTTTAATGATACTCAGTAGTAAAAAACAGGTCAACTCAATTCGTCACAGATACTATCGGATTAATCGGACTTTACTTTATTGAATTGAAGTTCCATTTCCCAACGGAAATCATTTTCAGTGTGGAAAAACCAAAACCCCACCGGTTGCAATCTCCATCAATGAGGTGTAGTGTCACCCTCAGGAGGTGGTAAAGTGTACAGATTTGAAACAATAATTGTAGTAAGCACTCTGTTTTTCAGTCTGTTCGGGGGATGTTCAAAAAAAGAAAACAAATCCGAAAAGAAAACAGACTCCAAAGAGGAAATTAAAAAGCCCGTCGAAAAATGGCCCAGGGGTGAAAAAATATGGGAACGGGAGTTCAACTCCCTTGTTTTTGCCGCTGGGAGCGATACGACAAATGTATATGCTTTCGGCTTTAAAAAAGGGAAAAAGACTTTTAAACCTACAGGCCAATGGCTTTTAGATTCTACAACGGGTGTGTCCCGATGGTTTGGAAAACGCAATCCTTCCCTCTTTCGATGGAACAGCCCTATGGGTCTGAATGCCGAATTAATGCCCGACCGGGTTATTTATTCTTCTCCCCATCAGGTTTCCGTACTGGATCTGGCCACGGGAAAACATCCTAAAAACATTCGTGGAAAAGGCTTTGTCAATCTTCCTGATGGAAGAATCTTCATTTCCGCTGATATTCCATATTTTCTTAAGCCTGATGGTACTAAAACCGAAGTTCCCCTCAAACAGATGGTCTCGACTATTCCTGTAAAAATCGCAAAATTTTTTAAACCGGTTTTGGCATCCAGTACAATTTTAATAAGAACTGCAGATGGCTTGTTGCGCGGAATTGACACGGTTTCCGAAAAAGAAAAGTGGCAGTTCCAGCATGAACCGGACAGCATGGAACACGCGATAGATCTAGTGTGGGCGGATAAAACCCTGCTTGTACCCACAGTTTATCCCGATACTCTCCCGGGCAGTATAATAACCTGGAAAAACGCCGGAGCGGATCAGTCCGTTAAAGTTGACGGTCTTGTTATTCCAAAAAGTGATTTCTATCTCTCAGATAACATTCTTACGGTTTACTCCAGATTATCCAATGGTTCAGTTATTTTGCATGGAATAGATGTCTCGAAAAAAGCCGTTTTATACTCAAAACCCATACCTTCAAATAATTGTACTTCAGACAATATATACACCGCATGTCGCCATGGTAGCACACTACTGATATATTCCAGAACCACCGGTGACCTGATTAAAAATCTGGTGTATTCCAGAAATATCAGATTTATCACACTGATGGAAAAGCGAATTGCTTTGCAGTTAAGCGACGGCCGATACCATATTGTGTCCGTTACTGACGGCAAAAGTCTCTTTTCCGGTGATATCATAATAAAAGATATGAAAACCTGGCTTAGAAAACTCGTCTGGGCCCGGGGCGATCGCATCGGTCTTGTGGTTTCTGCAGATCATCCGCGTAATGACAAACTTTCCAAAATGTATCTGCGAATTTTCAGTCTCGCTATGAATTTTGCCGGCAGTGACATATATCTTGGGAAAATTCCACCAAAAACTACAAACAGCATGATCCCCGGTCACAATGCCGAAATCAGTCTTGATCTGGCAGTGTGGGCTACAAAAAACAGAATTCTTTCCGCCCTTGATAACGGTGTTAAATCCATTAATCCTGAAACAGGAACAAATGTCGGTGGTTTTTCTTTACCGGGACCAGAAAAATGGCCTGTTATTCTTGTCAAACCGGGCAACGATATAAGTGTAATAAAGAAGGGAAGTCTGGTTTACGGTATTTCAGAAACTCCTTCGATTAAATGGCAGGTTCTTCAGAAAAAGCAGGACATTAGCGCATTTTGCAGCAAATACTTCATTACTCGAGATGATGAATCAAGCTATATCTTTGATATAACAACGGGAAAAGAAGCGCCTAATCCTTTCCCGTCGAAGCAAAAGAACATCATTCATCATTGTACAGGTGATGAATTTCATGCCCGGACGGAAAAGGGCGTTTTCAAGTCATCTGGAGGAAAACTGGTAAAGACAAAACCCGTAATCACCAGCTTCACAACAGGGGATTCTGATTTTACTGTTGAGCATGAGTATCGTGTTCCTGAAGGAAAGGGCAACTGGACTGCAATAAATCTGGATACGGGGAAAGCTATCTGGAGTTATACTCATAAAAAATCCGAAGGTGAAATCGGTACCCTTAAAAACATAATTGATCTGCCCGTTCGGAAAACAAGTCTTTTTCCCTCGGTTTTCAATTCTTCCACGGGAAAATATTTCATAACCACAGGACCTGCGGGTAAGTGCATCTATTTCATTAAACCTGCCGACGGCAATGTATTTAAATCCCTCTGTTTCTATCGTACGGGCTATCCGCCTCTAGTGGTAGCAGGTACTCCGTGGATTATCCTAAGCGCCGTAGGTCCCGCATATTTCCCTCCAGCCGTTGCTTCTGGCGAAGTACCAACGGATGAAGGCTATGCGACCATCTGGGCTCTCAATACTGACACCTGGAAAATTAAAGAGATCATCAAAGATCCCACAAAACAATCCATCATGGGTCCGATAAAGACTCCTTTGGGTAATTCACCCTTTATTTTCACGGTATTCCAGGAAAAGGTATACATTAAAAAATCCAAACTTCAGGCCTGGAAAATCACTGATCTCAGATGATCCTTCTTTATTGATTCTACTCCATTAAAGTTATCAATAATTATGCCGATTTCTATTGCGAGGGAGTCGGTCATGAAATACCCAACGGATAACACCGAAAACGGTTCGGCTCAGGGCAAGTATGTGCCCCCGGATCTTGAAATAGAACAAATTGAAGATCTTGAGAAGACCCTTGAGGATATTGTCCGTATGAAAGAGGAACTCTATCGGGCAAAACTCGAGAAATATCAAGCTATTTCCACATTAAAAAAGAACAAAAACAAATCTGAGGATATCCAAAGTCAGGTAAAGGATGATCAAAACGAAAACGAAAGAAAGCAAGAAAACCCAGCTCCTCAACCTCCCGTTTCCAAAAAACGCGAGCAAAGCCCCTGGCAAAATTACAGTCCATCACATACGGCACCGCTGGGTGTAATAAATGAAGATCTGACTCACATAGATAAAAAGGCCAGTAACTACAAATGGATTAAAACTGGCGAAAATGCCCCTGTATTCAATAAGCTTCTAAGTGAAATCAATTCATCTATTCCCGAGGAAAATTCCTCCGATGCTCCTATTCTGGGTTTTGATGTAGCCTCAGACACAAGTATTCCCCTGCCCGTATCCGAGGATTCACCCAAAGATCCTGATGCAATTGAATACACACCGGAACCGGAACATCGAAAACCGACTTTGATTTTCAGTCTGGACAAAATACCCGGAGTGCCCCTTCCCGTGGGAGAAGTCTATTCTGGAAAAGTTCACCAGAATTCAGATGAAGAATCTGCAGAGGAAGCAAAGCCATGGTTAGTCGATGAACCTGATGTGTCGGAAGAAACTTCCCTTCAGGCTGAAACAGTATCATCGCCGCTTCAAACTGAACCGGTGCCTGATTTCTTTCCACCGCCTCCTCGCCACACCGATCGGGACGTATCAACTGCCGAATTTTCCTCAGTACTGAGCAACTCCCAAAGACTTTTAATGCATAGTGTTTTATCGTCTTTTCTGGATAATGGTCCCGATACTGAGCTTGAAATTTCAAACAATCAACTCAGAGAAAGCCATATTTCGGCGGGCCTAAACGCTCAGATTTCCCCCGGTATTTCCGGTTCAGACTCCAATGAGTCTGTGGATCTTCTAATTCAAAGCACTCTTTTGTCAGGTATCGAAGATATCGATAATTCCAAGAATGATGATGAAGTTACTGAAATAACGAGACTTCCGGATGAATTTATTGGTGACCAGACAGAAATTGCCGACGAGACAGAAATTGAGCCGTCGGATTCATCGGAAGAAGAAGATCTGCAGGATCTTGAAACGGATGAAAACACCATCGAAAAAGAAGAATTACCCGTTTCAGTTCTTCTTCCTCCAGTTACTTCTGAAACACCGATAGTAATTCCTCCTTTTGCTCCCGGGGTTTCAAATCCATCGACGAATTCTGCACCGGAAAGTAAATCTGAAGATATTTTCGACGATGAAGATGCTGATATTTTTAATGAATTTCAATCTCCTGTTTTCGATTCCGAAAATGAAGATCTCACAAAACCAACAGCGGCAATTCCGTCCGTAGATCTTATGGATCCACCGCCGCCTCCACCCATCGATGAACCAGAAGCAAACGATCACACTTCAGAACAAGCTCCTCCGCAGAAATCCGATGAGTTCAATGCTCTTCTGGATGATCTTGATGATCTCGAAGATATGTTTCCGGAATTCAGAAAAGAAATAAAAGAACCTGTTAATGAGCAGGAAAACAAGTCTGACGAACCCACACCGGTGCCTTCAGAGTCGCCGGAGGAGCTTGACTTTTCTTTTAAAAAACCAGGTTTGCCTGTAAAAATAATTTCTTTCGGTTTTATAATCCTTGCCCTCACTGCAATTTCGTTTGCAGTGATTCCCGCAATAACGGGAAAGAAAAGCCAGGTCAAGAAAGCTCCACCCCCTTCTCAGGAAACAGCTCAAGTGTCTGTAAAAGACATCAAAACCATCAAAGAAAATAAAAAGCCAGTACTTGAAAAGAAAGAACTGGTAAAGATTGTACTTCATCCCGAAGCCAAACCCGTTGCCGTAAATCCATCAGCCTGGCAGGAAACTGTAATTTACATTGAACCACTCAAAACCAATCTGGCCGCTGTGAAAGCAGAAAATGATGCCGGAGCGGATCGAATGATAACTGCTGTTCTGAGTCATCCGTCCACCCCAATCAATGCTCAAAAAGCCGGTTGCCCGGAATGTGTAAAAAATGGTAACGAGTTCATGTCAAAAGGACGATTCTATAAGGCTGTATCCGAATATAATAAATCCCTTAAAATCGCCCCGTCAGATGGAGAAACAAGGGCCCTTTTATCTCTCGCTTACCACAGTATGAAAAAAGACCGCCTCGCCCTTAAGGAAGTTGATCTGAGTCTTCGCTATCACCCGAATAATCCCTGGGCTCTTCTGGTTGGCGGTTCCACAATGCAACTTCAGGGTGATTACTATCGCGCTGTGGATTATTTTTCACGATACCTTGCAATCCGCGATGATCATCCCTTTAAAACTGATGTCCGAAAGCTTCTTGGAACTCTTATGCCCCTTGTAAAAAACCGTCGAACTTACGACCGAGAAGTACCTTATCAGGCCCCACCGACTTACACTGAACCCACTCAAAATACCGCGGATCCTTCAGATGCCCTTCTTAAAGGCGCTTTATAGATTAAGAACAATACACACTACTTTCGGATGATATTGAATCTGGAAATTTCTTTAAATCGAAGAAGCTACGGGGTATAAAAGACTGCTGGCTTGAATCTACCGGATTTCGAAATCTGCTTCAAACCAGCGGAGGCATATTCCCCAATGACAGTAAAATACTCAAAATCAATGTCTTTTATCACCGCCTTGTGCGGAGTTGTTATAACAATATTCAGTTTCGCCGGTAAAGCCAGAGCAGCGGATACCTGGTCATATCCACATCCGGGAATGGCGCTTTTAACGCGCACCATGTCCGGCCCGGTGGTGGTTTATGCATTACGGGTAGATACCTGTGCCCGGGGAATTTCGCACAGAGCCACTACGGAAACCGAGCGTCAGAGAACCCCTACGTCTTTTCGGAATCTCGTGGGAGCTCAGGCCACAATCAACGGCGATTTTTTCAATTACACCGGCTATTATCCCATCGGCCTCGCCGTTGGTGATGGAACAAAATGGCATAATGATGCTACCACCATGGGGTTTCTCGCTGCGGGTCCTGATCGCATTGAACTGAGTCCCGTTGGAACTTTAGTTTCCACCCTGCCCTCGTGGGTTCGCAATGCCGTAGGCGGTTTTCCAACTCTGGTTCTCAACGGAACTCCTCAATACGGCGCTACAAGCCCGGATCACTGCACTTCCCGTCATCCACGGACCGTCGTTGGACTTTCAAAAGACAGGCAGTATCTGTGGCTGGTCATCGTGGACGGGCGTACAAGTTCCAGCATCGGTATGACATGCAACGAACTTGCGGACCTCATGGTAAGCCTCGGAGCCCATAATGCCGTGAATTTTGACGGTGGCGGTTCAAGTGCCATGAGCATAAGCGGCATCGGTACCGTTAATGATCCCTCCGATGGTTCCGAACGCGTTGTTTCCAACCACTGGGCGGTTTTCGCATCGGGAAGCGGTGCCCCGGGTTCCTGCGACCTGTGGATGGACGAACTCGTCGTGGATTCCGGTGTCCTCAATCATGGTGCATCCACGGATTTAAACGGCGACGGAATGAGCGACTTCTGTGCCCGTGGATCAGCGGGTTTCCGGTGCTACCTGTCCACAGGTACAACATTTGATCTCAACCCCTGGATGATTACAGATATGTCCGATGCCAATGGCTGGGATGACGAAATGCAGTATTCCACTATCCGCACCGGAGATATGAACGGCGATGGACTCATGGATGTATGTGCCCGCCACGCTGACGGAATCCGGTGCTGGCCTTCCACGGGTACCGCCTTCGGTTCTGCAGTTAACGGTCCCAACTGGGCTTCCTCCGTTGGTTGGGCATCCCCACAGCATGCAACAACTTTTCGCCTTGCAGACATAAACGGTGACGGTCTTGACGATTTTTGTGCCCTTGCATCAGCAGGATGGATTTGTCATACATCCACTGGGACTGGTATCGGCCCACAGGTTCAAGGTCCCGTATGGCAATCGGGTGGCGGATGGCACGAACCCTGGCGGTACGGTACAATCCGCATGGGAGATCTTAACGGTGACGGAAGAGCTGATGTCTGCGGTCGCGGGGCAAACGGCATGACATGTGCTCTGAGTAACGGTAGCGGCTTCGAGGCCGAGTTTGCCGGTCCTCCCTGGAGCGATGCTGCTGGATTCACCGATGTAGCTTACTGGTCCACTATCCGCATGGTGGATATTGATTCTGACGGGCTCGCGGATCTGTGCGCACGAACCAGTACAGGAATTGAATGTTATCGTTCCATCGGGAATGGCAGTTTCGGACCCGCCATCGCCGGTCCTGGAATTTCCGATGCAAGCGGATGGAAAGACATGGATAACACTTCCACGGTCAGGTTTGCAGACATAAACGGAGACGGTCTTGCAGACATTTGCGCCCGGGCAAACGCTGGAATCCGGTGCTGGCTTAATAACGGAAACAGCTGGCCAACACAGATTAATGGGCCAGACTGGGACGAAGCCAGCGGTTTTGATGATTTCCGTATCTACACATCCATTAACCTCGGCGATATCAATAACGATCAGATGGCAGACATCTGTGCCCGCAAATCCGACGGAGTTCAGTGCTTTCTATCTGACGGAAACGGTTTTCCCACACAAGTCACTGGGCCCGTACTGGCAGACAGCTCTGGCTGGGCCGCTTATCAGTATTTTTCTACCATACGCTTCGGCGGTCAGGTAAATCAGAGCATTTGCGAAGTTGTTGCGGACGATGACTCCACCTGTGACGGACTTGATGACGACTGTGATGGCATCATTGATGAAGACGCCGCGGGAGACTGCGATGATGGCGATGCCTGTAACGGTCTTGAGACATGTTCGACACAGGGGCTGGGTTGCGTCGCCGGAACTCCTCCGGACTGTGAAGATCGTGGTTGCCTTTCGCCGTCCGGGTGCTGCCCGGGTGGAACTCATCTTGAAGGTAATGAATGCATTGCGGATCCCTGCGATATTGAAAACGACACCTGCAGTGATGACAATGCATGCAATGGACTTGAAGTCTGCGGTGAAGAAGGCGTTTGCATCCCCGGCACTCCCCTTGATTGTGGCGCTCCCGGATGTATTCCAAACTATGGCTGTTGCCCCGCGGGGAGCGTTTCCGATGGTGATGACTGCATCGCCGTGGCCTGTGATCCCGAAAACGACACCTGTGATGACCACAATGCCTGCAACGGCAACGAGTATTGCAGTGCAGATGCCCTCGTCTGCCTGCCGGGAACACCACCGGATTGCGGCATCCCGGGCTGCATAGCTGAAATTGGTTGTTGCCCCGAAGGTACAAAAGCTTTAGATGGTGCCTGCCGCAGTCCTGATTCAGACTCGGAAGGTTGCTCCTGTCGCGCCGGCACCCGCCCCCGAACGGTTCTATTCCCCGTTTTGATGGTCATTGCCCTCATCACGTTGTTCCTCCGCTTCCGAAAATCCCGAAAATAAGTATTACAGCGTCACAGGGGTTTTGATCAGTTGAAACAAAATAGAGCTTTTAATTGAACTCTTAATATATAATTTCAGGTAAACAGGTAGTCAGCAAAACAGGCAATCAGGGGACAGGGGTGTTTACTTTAAAGGTAAGTGTTTTGTGTAATCAAGACCGCTTTATTATTAATACGAATGTGACTCGTTTTAATGAAACGCTTCAGGTATGAGCCCCCTGTTTGCCTGTTGCTGCTACTGATTTCCTGTTTCCCTGAAATTTTAAACAGGGAATCAGGGAATCAGGCAAACAGGTTCAGGTCATAAACATTCAACATCAATTAATAATTCAAAAGAACGTAATTTCCCGTTTCGATCCTTTTACTCTGGATGCGGTCTAAAATCTATAATCAGGGTTTGCAGCGTTTGTAGGTCTTGTTTTTATCCCTGCATAATGAATCGAGAATCCATGTTCCGTTTACCATGTCACGGGCGGAAAGTTTAATAACTTCCTGCGGGGAAGGACAGGTAACATTCACTAAAATAGAGTCATTTTTTTTAGTTCCCGCCAGAAGATGGGTGAGGGGAAGGCGTTTTAGACCGCAAATGATTTCCACGGCCTGATGAGGTGCCGGAGCGGTTTTAACGGTAACGGCAACACGTATTTTGCCTGCTTCAAGGTTTTTGAAATAGTCCCCAAATACCGCGAGATTGTCACGACGCTTCACATTTACGTCGCTGTAGGAAGTCTCCTGAGTTTCCGTCTTCCAGATGATTTCCTTGCCGTTCCATCGGGCGACAAGCAGTTTGGCTGCCTGCTCTTCGTTCAGTTGATCCCGGTAAGTAAAATAAATTTCAGCTTTATCCGGCGATTTTTCCAGAGGAGTCTGCGCAAAAAACACGAGATTAAGGGGCATTTCCTTCTTTCCTTCAAACTCCGGAAGCATTACAGACTGGGTAAAACTCATCCTTCCATTGAAAACCCGAATAAACGCTGACAGCCGGTATCTTCTTGTTTTCAGATCCTTTTCAGACATCCTTCCCGTAAAATTGACCACAAAACCTTCCCCCTTTTTCTCTGAAATTGAAATTGCGCCTTTTTCTATGGCAAAAGGTATTGTAATATCCTCATAGACGGTTTTGTTTTCGTATTTAAGAGGCTCAGTTGGTTCATTGAACCGTTTTTTTATTTCTTCGGGTTTAAAAACGTCTTTCTTCCGGGGTGTTTCTGTTTTGTCTTCTCCCGGATTATAAGTTTCTGTTTTTTTTGAGCATCCCGCAGCGAAAACCACAAACGTCATCATTAAGGTAAAAGTATTTTTCATGCTGAACAAATTAGAACGAGGACTGCACCATGTCAAACAAAACCATTGAACACTTTATTTCTTACCTGAATGCCTCACCGGTTCCTTTTTTTGCAGTTAAAAGCGCAATCGAAATGCTTTCAGATATCGGGGCTACTCACCTCAGTGAAACGGAAAACTGGAATCTTGAAAGCGGAAAAAATTATTTCGTAACAAGGGGCGATACCGCACTCATAGCCTTCAGAGCGGGTAAAAATGCGGCGTCACCTTTTCATATAGCTGCGGCTCACACAGACAGCCCTGCAATGAAAATCAAACCTGAAAGTGAAGAATATCAATCTGGTGCCCTCACTGTTGGTGTTGAAGTTTACGGTGGTCCAATCATTTCCAGTTGGCTCGACCGGGAGCTGGGAATCGCCGGAAATGCTGTAATCCGCACATCAGATGGTTTTAAAAGTGTCGGCGTTCTCATGGATCGTCCCGTGGCTGTCATCGCCAACGCCCCGATACATCTAAATCGTGAAATTAATAAAGGGTTCGAGTACAATGCCCAGAAACACCTTCGAGCCATTTTAAAACTAGGCACGGAAGACCCCGGTCGCCTGTTTATCCGCCGCTTGATAACGGATACTTTAAAATGTGAATTAAGCGATATAGTAAGCTATGATCTTTTCTTCTATCCCTTTGAAAAAGCCGCACTTATGGGAAACAACCGCGAAATAATTGCCTCTTCCCGCCTGGATAATCTTGCCATGTGCCATGCTATTTTATCCGCATTTGTTACGGGAGTTACTTCGGATTGCACATCACTGGCGGTTTTATTTGAAACAGAGGAAATCGGAAGCCGCAGTCTTGGCGGTGCCGATTCATCCTTCCTTGATACCATACTCGAACGTATCTCCCTTGGTCTCGGGGGCAACCGCGAAGATTTCCTCCGGGCAAAAAGCGGTGGTTTTCTCATGAGTACAGACATGGCCCACGGCTTTAACCCCGATTACAGTGAGAAATACGACAGCGCTCACATCTGCAGTGTAAACGGCGGCGTAGTACTGAAACTCAATGCGAATATGAAATACTGCACCACCTCCGTTACCGCTTCCCGCATCCGCGCCCTGTGCACAAATCTCAACATTCCTCTCCAGACTCAGATCAACCGCTCGGATATTCCATCCGGTTCAACCATCGGCCCCATTTCCTCTTCCATTTCCGGCATTCCCGGGGCGGACATCGGTAATCCAATCCTGGCTATGCACTCCATCCGCGAATTCGGTGGAGTAAAAGATCACCTCGACATGATCCGCCTCCTGACTGAGTTCTATTCACTCTGATTCTATTTAGTTAATGTCCCGTAATACGATCTTTTCAAGTTTTCACCAAAATCTGACACAGGACATTAAGAATGAAGACCTTGAAATTATTGTAGTGTTCTGAATAGCATGTTTTCGTAAACATGCTCAATTTTGATAAAAATTGAATTTCAGGACACGAACTATTTAGTTAATGTCCCGTAATACGCTTCGCTAAGGATTTTATTAAAAATTCTCACTAGACCCAATGCTGTTCGGTTAAGTCGTATTAGTTGATATTGTTAACAAAAATAAGAATAATAAGTATTGGTAAAAATATTCAGGGAGTCAGAATCAGGATACAGGGTCTTGTTCCTGAAGGTGTACATGCAAATACTGAATTGAAATCGATCTTGACCGCTTACGAAAGCGGTCGACCGCTTACGAAAGCGGTCTTTATGCCACAAAAACGCTCACCTTCAAAGTAAACGCCCTAGCTCCTGACCCCTGTTTTCCTGAATTCCTGTCTGCCCCCTCCGGGATTGGGCATTTAAATATTTAAATGCCCAATATTAACCCAGTACATACCCCGGAATCCTTGTGTTGACCAATTGGGGTAAATGGCTATTATACTTTGTGAGATTTCTAGTTTCTCAAAAGGTGTTTGAATGAAGTTTTTTAATACAGCAGGCCCGGTTACTCCTATAAAGCATTATCTTCTTGATCCGCTGAGGCGCATAGAAGTTTATGAAGTTCTGCACCTCATAGACCAATGGAAGTACTTTATTCTCCACGCTCCACGTCAGACTGGAAAAACGTCGTCGCTGCTGGCTTTGCGGGATTATTTGAATGAACGGGACGAATATTACGCCGTTTACATGAATATCGAGGCAGGCCAGGCTGGCCGCAATGATATTGAGTTTGTAATTAAGACTGCGATAGGCGAACTGTCAAGATGTATAGAAAATACTGAGAGCCGGAAACTTTTATATGACATTGCCCATGATCAGAACGTTGGTGATGGATTGACAAGTGCTCTTCAAGTTATCTCTGAATCATCCAAAAAGCCAGTGGTGCTAATGATCGATGAAATCGACGCCCTTGTTGGGGACAGCCTTATAAGTGTGCTTCGACAGATTAGAGCGGGCTATCACAAGCGGCCGGGGAGTTTTCCTCAGAGCATCATTCTTTGCGGAGTCCGGGATATTCAGGATTACCGCATCCACACTTCTGATAAGGAAGTTATCACTGGGGGGAGTGCTTTTAATATAAAACCTGAATCCCTGCGGCTTGGCAATTTCAGTCGGGCCGAAGTTGAAGAGCTTTTACTCCAGCACACAACGGAAACGGGGCAGAAGTTTGAAGACGGCGTTTTTGACTACGTTTTTGATCAGACCGACGGTCAGCCCTGGCTTGTAAACGCTATGGCCTACGAAGCAACCTGGAAAATTCGCG
>JAHJMN010000050.1 GCA_018821305.1 Myxococcota bacterium | reverse complement strand
GAGTAGAATCCTGAAGTACCAGTGATAACCGAAAACCACAAAAACGACGGACAGGTGTATCTAAGTCCTCGATTTCAGAGTATTTGAGCCCACTTCCAGCCCGTAACTGAAGCCAGAAACCAGAGAAAACCACCCAAAACCAAAATCCTTAAAACCCTACCCAGACCACGGAAATTCAATATAAAAAATCAACCCGGGTGGGGGATTTTGGGGGATTTTGCTGACTGGCATTGAAAGAAGAGTGATCTTTGTAAATCATCAAAGTTTATTTCTTTTTCTGTCTCTACAAGCATTTCAGGCGCACTTACCCAAACACCCTCTTTTTTAACTTTAACAATTTCGTTATTAAGTTTAAATTTGCCGTAAACATATTTATTACTTTTTTTAGTAAATTCTATACTGTGATTAGAATTGATTTTTTTCTTTTCACTGGGGCACAACTTAAAATAAAAAGAGTCGTAATAATGTAATATTTTCTCATTTGTTTATTTCTCCCTGAAATGCATATCTGCCACATCTAAATCCACGTTCAATCATTCGAACATTGTTGCTGACTGTGCTCCTGAATGTTAATCTAGTTTGATCCCTTAATACACCTGACATACCCCAATCTCTGCTTGAAAAACTTGTTGCTCCAGCAATATTAAAAAATGGATTCAATTCCGGAATTAGAGAATAATTTGAATTGTCATCGGTTCTTGTATCAAGAGTATATTCGCTAATATTGCCAAAAATATTAAATAATCCATAGTATGATACTGATAAAGGGTAAGAATCAACTGGTTCTGGAGTTTCAATATATCCTGTACATTCTCTTGCATTCATCATTTCACAAGTTGGAAGCTCATCGCCCCACGGCCTTATATTGGTTCTTGGATAAGGACCCCGCGCAGCTTTTTCCCATTGAGCTTCAGTTGGTAGAGTTTTACCGCCATCCCAGTTACAGAATGTTAAAGCATCTTGTCTTGTTACACCGGAGATTGGATTGTTTCCTTTTTCAGTATTAAAATAAGTAGTTTCATTTATATTGGTAGGAGCAATACAAACACCAGCATCAACGCATTCACGGTATCGATCGTTCGAGACTTCGTATTTATCAATAATAAACTGACTGAGATATATAATCCTCATTGGGTTATTATCATTAAATTCATCCGTATCATCACCGTAATAGAACGGGCCTGCGGGGATGCAGACTTCGTCTTTGAAATCCGGGGTGCCGTCGGTCCAGGTGCCACCGGCTCGGGGCTGAATCAGGCAGTCGCCAGTGCATTCGCCAAGGTCAACCCAGTTGCACTGGGAATCACACTCGCGCTCTCTTACATAACCCAGTGGTGTACAGTCGTCGGTAGTGTATTCTTGAAGACCAGCCTGGCACTCGCCCTGACCTGTGCATTCGCTCCATGCTAGCCATTCACAGTCCGGGCCGCACATGCGTGTCCGTGTGCCGCAAAAGCCGCAGCTTTCAGTTTCGATGGTGCCCTCAAGACATGAGCCGGAATCGTAGCATTCAAGTGGCATTTCCCACTGGTAGTCCTCACCGCATCGCTGATATCCCCAGCCACAGAACCGGCACTCTGCTTCTTCAAGCTCTCCCGGAGTAGTGCAGGCACAATCAGTAGAAGCACTGCAGGTCGTAAACGTTCCGTCATTCTGACAGACTTGGGTTCCCCAGGCACAATCTGAAGTGCACTGTGAAATGGTTCCCGGAAAAATCCGGTAATTGTAATCGTCACAGTCATTCGCTTCACTGTACCCGTCTTCATCCATGTCGGTTCTGCAGGTGCCTTCTTCACACACAAGTTGTGCTCCGCAGCTTCCATCGAGGCGGCATGGGGTGTCTGTTTCCCCCGTTACTGTGCAGGTGTCGACTATGCATTCGAGCTCACCCGTGCAGGTGTTATCTTCGAAGCAGGGACCGTTTTCACCACCGGCAGTGCGGCAGATGTCGTTAAAACACACAAGGGTGTCATCGCAGGTATCGTCTTCATAACACGGCCCACCTTCTTTGCCCTGCTCAATGATTTCCTCGATACATACATTGTTTTCATCGCACTCAAGGCCCTCATTGCAGGTGCCGTTTGGGTAACACTCACCACCCAGTGTTCCCTGTGCCGGATTATTGTTGTTACTCGTTGAATCGTCATCACAGCCCATAAGACCGAATGCAGCTACACTGAACATAATCAATAATTTCTTCATTTAAATAACTCCTTAAAAGGCAGGATTAAAAACCTTCTCTCCGATTGTCGCCATATCAGAAAAACAGTTGCCCATAAAAGTGAAATTTTCGTTAAAAAAGCATGTCTATAATTTATTTTATGACATTAACTACTTAACCAGTGCAGCCCATATCATTATACTACGCAAACCAGACTGTGAGAAATCCTATCCCTGTTGAGAAAATGCCAATAATTGGATATTCGCAATAATTACAACAACTTGAATAAAAAACCCCTCAAACGCGAGTTGACAAAGTTTATACTGGCGAACTTCCGCAATCCCCCTCGTTCAAACCTACACCCCACAAACCTTTCAAGCCGCCCACAAGACTCCACCCCGCAAAGCAGACCCCTCAACCCCACCCGGCCCATATCGCGGCCCATACGACACGACGTGCTGTAGAGATCTCCCCAAGTGGACGTCCACTCCCGTGGTTCGAAACACCCTCTGGGATCGCTCGGTAAGCCTAGAGGGTATGATTGGCACTGCCTGAGATCAGAAAGCGATCAGAAGGATCAGAAGGATCAGGAAGGCGGGGTTCGGTAGCAGCGACCAACTCCGGGACTTTAACTCCCTGAAAACGGGAGTTCTGCAGCACAAACTCCCGTTTATAAGATGACGTAATCCTTAAGGTTCCTGATCCAAACGGGAGAAAAGGGAGTTTTTTTCTTATTCTTATTTAATGGAAAAAACTAGAGAAGAGGAGAAAATAAAATGTATATAATAAGGATACGGGAATTTCTCCCGAACTCCCGTCAGTTTGCAATATATCGTGTAAATACAGCATCTTAAGTCACAGGAGTTTTCAAAAATATCTCCCGGAGAACTCCCGTCACACAGCCGCTATGTCCGGTTCAGTGACCTCTGGATTCCACTCTTTCGAACGGAAAATCCGGTGATGTGCATGGTCCTGCTGGGAGGCAGTAAAACCGAGCTTCTCCTTTATCATGATTGTAACGAGAATCTGCCTCCTATTATGACATCCTTCCCTGCCAATTCCACCACCCATCATTTCATTTTTGGCAGGCATCCAAGCCAGCAGTATCGCGGGATTGCGGATTTTTCCGCCAAAAACGAGGGTAAACAGGGGTGTAAATCCCCTTCGCCTTACCCCGGATACCGGAGATTCGACGTCTCTATCGTAATCAGTAATGGGGATTATTAATAACTACCGAGGAAAGTGGCATCTCGTTTCGACCGGGAAAAAACCGGGAATTTTTTGTTTTGCGATTTTAGGGGAATTTGTAACTTGTTGAGATTAGCGGTGAGTTGGGGGGGAATCGAACCCCCGACCCACGGATTAAAAGTCCGTTGCTCTACCGGTCTGAGCTACCAACCCGCGGCCAAGATAACTAACGGCATCGGGACTAAAATGCAAGAAAAAAAAACACAAAAATAATTTTTTTTTCAAAAAAAATTGCTCTACCCTGAATTATTTTCCTGTGACAATCAAAAAAAATATGGTAAATCAATATCTTCATGGCCATAATTTGAATATCATGGTCAATTGGCTTTTTTCATTGAAACGAAAAGAGCACTTGTTTTGCGGGAAATGTCCTGTGCAAAAACAGTGAAAACATGATCGATTTTGATATCAATCGAGTTTCATGTAAGCAGTTTCGCCATGCGAAAAGGCTTAATACCGCTTCCTGAGTAAAAGGATCGATAACAAATTAAAGCGCTTGTAAAGTTGAATTAGATTTCCCAAATTCAGCACAATCGTATTACTCAGAAAGCGGTCTAGTGGACACAAATTGACTTAATCGTAATCAGAACACGATGATTCTGGAGGAATTATGTTCGCTTTTAAACCCTTATTCATTGCTTTTCTGGCCATGGCAACCAATATGTGCTCACCGGATACTTCGGATAATAATGGAGGTAACTGCTCCGTAAATAACTCCAATAACGAGCCGGATGGTGGACTCGTCTGTGATGAACCATATGATATAACTGATGGAAATGGCGGTCCTGGGGTTTTTGCGGCAAAAGTTACGCAGTATGTACATATTAATGCAGCGGGGATTGTTGAAGCTGACACCATAAGTAGACTCTATATGCTTGTGGCATACCATGTAAACGATGATCCAATGTTCGCGAGAGTTCAGTTGTGCAAACTCGAGATTCCAGCGGTTATGGTTCCCGGGCAGCCGGCACCCACGCAGATGACCATGTCTCAAGGTATGTTTGCAAATCTGGAACCCGTGGATGTTAATCTATATAAAGAAGGAGACACAACCTGCTCAACCCTGTCTTTTGATCCCGCCGTTACTCTTTTCGGTGTGCGTCTGAACGATGATTTCAATGATACTGTTCCCACGGACACAAGTATGGTTTGTTCTGACGGTGGGGCGGCGACACATCAGAATCCGTGCCTGTGGGATATGGACTCTGATGGAGAACTCGCTGTAACTTTAGAAGCTAAAAACCTTCCTGGAATTGATGTAAAAGAAGTTTACATGGCCATGAGAAGCTGGACCAGTGCCGAAGGTATAGTCGCCAATGACGATCTGATATTGGGAGAAGCAGACTGGGGACTTGAACAATACGCCGTGGGTTGTCGACTTATTCCCGTTGGAGCCACAGAAGAGCGTTATTGTAATGAGGGGGAAAAAGATGTTGTTGATAATGTAAATCCGAAACTGGGCCCCATTGAAGGCGTTCCTAACGGCTATATGGCCGTTCGTGTACCATCTGATATGTCCTGCGAAGAACTTCTTTCTCAAGTTGATGATCTTTTCGGTCGTTAGTCCCTCCCGTATTTTACTCACCATTAATTTTCTTTTTCACTCAAAAAGGTCGGATTTTCTGTTGCAAAATTTCTGATTTTTATGGATTATTCGCGCGGCAACGCACAGGTGCAAAAAGCTGCACCCTATCACTCAAGTATTTGTAATTATTATCTATGCCCACGATTGCCAATTTGGATTATTTTTATTATTCCTTACACAGGGCATAGTCAATTTTTATTTTTTTTCCGGAAACTGTCGGAGACTGCAATGATTGAAGAAATTAAAAAGTTAGTGGAAGAGGCGATGGAGCTTATTGAAAAAGCTCAGAGTCTTGATGAACTTGCTGCTGTTGATCTGGAATACAGCGGTAAAAAAGGAAAACTCACAGCTCTGCTCAAAACCCTTGGATTGCTTGCTCCCGATGAGCGAAAGATTGTAGGACAGGCATGCAATAACGCAAAAAATACTGTGTCTGAATCAATTGATAAAAAACGCAGTTATTTCAATGATCAGGCCATAGCCAGAGAACTGGATGTACCTTCATTTGATCCGACACTGCCTTCGATTCCCCCAGGGACGACTACGGGAAGTTACCATCCTGTCAGTGTTGTGCAGGCATCCGTGGAACGTGTTTTCGAGCAGATGGGCTTCAAAATTCTAGACTACTACGAAGCTGAATCTGATTGGTTTAACTTCGAAGGTCTTAATATCCCCAAGGATCACCCTGCCCGGGATATGCAGGACACATTCTGGATGAAAAGCGGAAATCTACTTCGCACCCACACATCCCCGGGACAACTCCGGTCCATGAAGGAATTTGAACCGCCATTTCGCGCCATCTTCCCCGGACGAGTTTTCAGATATGAGCGAACTGATGCGTCCCACGAGCATACCTTCCACCAGGTGGAAGGAATTATGATCGACAAAAACCTGAGTGTTTCCAATCTTATCGCTATTATGAAAATCCTTCTTGAAGCCATTTTCGAGCGAGAGGTTACAATTCGCCTGCGTCCGGGATATTTCCCCTTCGTTGAACCCGGGTTTGAACTCGATATCCAGTGCATGACCTGCGGGGGCGGTGGTTGCCCCGTATGCAAGCACTCCGGCTGGGTTGAACTTCTTCCCTGCGGCCTCATTCACCCCAATGTAATCCGTGCCGGGGGACTTGACCCAACACAATGGAACGGCTGGGCATTCGGTCTTGGACTCACGCGTTTAGCAATGATGAAGTATAAAATCAATCACATAACACACTTCATGTCCGGAGATCTCCGATTCCTCTCACAGTTCAAAGCCGGAGGTGCAAAATGAAAGTTTCATGGAACTGGCTTAAACGTTATGCAGACCTTGAAAACATTGATCCCGTAAAACTTGCTACCCAGTTTACCCTTGCAGTAGCTGAAATTGATGAAGTGTTTGTTCTCGGTGAAGGTCTTGAAAACTGTCGCATCGTGAAAATCGAAAAAGTAGAAGATCACCCTTCCTCCGATAAGTTGCATCTTGCAACAATAAATCTCGGAAATACAACCCGCACCGTTGTCTGTGGTGCACCCAACGCCAGAGAAGGACTCATCACAGTTTTAGCTGATGAGGGCTCCGTCGTCAAATCCGGTGTGAATGAAACAATGACCATCGGAAAAGCCGTCGTTCGCGGCATTGAAAGCGTTGGAATGCTAGCAAGCCCCTTTGAACTGGGACTTTCTGATGACCACTCAGGAATCATTGAACTTCCGCCAGATGCTCCCGTTGGCATGCCCCTGACCCAGGCAGCCCCTGTTAAAGATGTAGTCTGGGAAATAGACAACAAAAGTCTAACCCATCGTCCCGACCTGTGGGGCCATGCGGGAATTGCCCGGGAAGTTGCTTCTCTGGCGGGTCGGAAACTATTTGAAATTAAAACCGAGATCCAATTTACAAATGATGCCCCCCTTAAAGTGACTAACCTCGGTGGAAATCTCTGCCCGCGTTATACCGCTTTCACAATGGACGGAATCCAGATAGCCCCCTCCCCTTTATGGATGCAGATCCTTCTGTATCATGCAGGAATGCGGCCAATAAATAATGTCGTAGATTTTACAAACTACGTCATGCTCACAACGGGAAATCCTCTTCATGCCTTCGATCGTCGCGACATTACTGATGACACTATCATCGTCAGAACAGCTGCGGAAGGCGAAGAAATCACGACTCTTGATGGGGGAAAACACACACTTTCCGCCACAGATTTACTCATTGCAGATTCCCATAGCGGTATTGCCCTTGCGGGAATCATGGGTGGAGCAAACAGCGAAGTAAAGGATGACACTGTTTCCATTGTTTTAGAGAGCGCAAACTTCCATCCTGGAAACATACGCAAAACTGCACTGCGACTTGCTTTAAGAACTGAATCCAGTTCAAGGTTTGAAAAGAGTCTTGATCCTGCAAATTGCATTACTTCGTCTAATTTATTCGCTTCTCTCGTGCTTGAAAACATTCCACAAAGTCGCGTTACAAGCCGGTATTACGATGAATGTAACTGGGAAAAGCCCGAAATCACCATTTTCCTCAGTTGTGATTTTACAAGGCTTAAACTCGGATTTGACATCACTGATGAAAAAATAAAATCTATCCTGACATCCCTTGATTTCGACCTCACCGAAACCGCGGGCGGCTTTAATGTTTCTGTCCCAAGTTGGCGTGCGACAAAAGATATCAGTATCCCTGAGGATCTTGTTGAAGAAATAGGCCGAATCTATGGATATGACAATATTGCCCCATCCCTGCCCCTGGTTCCAGTGCAAAAACCCTGGACATTGCCGTCGAAAACCGTCCAGAGAAAAACATCCGATATTCTCACACTGGAACTCGGCTTTTCTGAAGTAATGAACTACAGTTTCGATAAAACCCGCATGCTTTCTGCCTTGAATATGGAAGTCGATGCCCGTCTTGAAATGGCGAATCCTATCAGCCAGATGGAACCTGTGTTGAAAAAGCATCTGGTACCGAACATGCTGGCAAATGTTGAACTCAACGAAAAACGATATGATCACTTCAGGATTTACGAACATGGTCGAGTTTTCCTGCCCCGGGAAAATGAAATTCCCGAGCAGCCCCGGCACCTTGGATTTCTCATCGCCGACAGAACTTTGAAAAACGATGAAGATCTCTACTATCAGGTAAAATACTGCGTTGAAACACTCTGTTCACGCCTTGAAACGGGACCCTTGAGATTTGAAAAAGTAGAAGAACTTCAATCTTGGATTCATCCGTCAAAAAGCGCAAGAGTTGTCTGTAATGGCATGGAAATCGGGTATTTAACCACTCTGAATCCGATTGTTAAGAGAAAACTGGGCCTTGAGAGTCAGGTTGCCCTGGGTGTCCTGAATATCGATACACTGGCTGCAATGGATAAGAAAGCTACTGTTTTCCGCCCCATTCCTCGCTTTCCCGGCATCAGTTACGATATCACCGTCGTCATCGACCCCGAGATCCGGGCATCTTCAATTATTGATGTCCTTGAATCTATCAATCCTGAAATAATCTCCGATGTAAGATGCATAGGCTACTTCGAAGGGGCCAAATATGCTGGAAAAAGAGCCGTGAGTTTCCGTATGGATTTCATTCATCCTCAGCGGACCCTCAAACAAGAAGAAGTTAACGAAATTCACAATATAATTGTTGAAAAACTGGCTGAATCAACCGGAGGACAGGTACTTTCAGTGCCATAATCTCCAAAAGCAGGAGTCATTGATGAGTTTTATTACAATCGGCATCGCCGGAGGGACCGGCAGCGGAAAGACAACTATAGCAAAGAACATCGCAAAAAGCCTTCCCGCAGGAAGTTGTATCCTCATCGATCACGACTCCTATTATCGGGATCGTTCTGATCTCGCCATAGAAGACAGGATGCAACTCAATTATGATCATCCCGATTCCCTCGATAATGCACTGCTTTTAGAACACCTGAAGGCTCTTAAATCCGGTGAGGATATTCAAAAGCCCGTTTATAACTTTGTGGAACATGCCCGGGAAAAGCTTACGGAGCATATCAAAAGTGCCCCGGTAATCATCGTCGAAGGCATTTTGATACTTGCAGATGAAGGCATTCGGAACATGCTTGATATTAAGATCTTTGTAGATACAGACGCGGACTTAAGAGTTTTTCGCCGTATCCGGCGGGATATGGAAAAACGTGGTCGTTCATTCACTTCAATCCGCAATCAGTATTATGCAACGGTTCGTCCCATGCACCTTCAGTTTGTGGAACCATCAAAACGCTGGGCAGATATCATCATTCCTGAAGGGGGAGAAAACCGCATCGCACTTAGAATGATGGTTGGCAACCTGATGAGATTTCTTGATGATCCTAAAAGTATTCTGGATCCATGAAACATCTTAACCCTCCCGTTGATACAATTATCCGTCATCTCGCGGTTTTACCGATATTCAGTTTTTTATCCAGAGAGGATCTTCTGCCTTTATCTGAAAAGGCAACCATGATTTCCTGGGATAAAAACGAATTTATTTTCCGCAATGGTGAACAGGCCAACAGGCTGTCTATACTGGTCCAGGGAAATGCCAGTATTTTCCTTATTCTCCCAGACGGCACACAGAAAATAATCCATCTTATCAGCTCCCCGTCTCTGATGGGAGAAGCGGCATGTTTTCTGGGCAAACCATGGCCGGCGCACTGTCAGGCAACATCTGAAGCGGTGACGGTTTGCATAAAAAGAGATGATCTCCTTGGTTTTGTATCCAGCTACCCGGAAATCATGCTCAAATTCATTGGCGGTTTATATACAAGGCTCAAAGATTTTACACACATTATGGAAACCCACGGGCAGAAATCTGCTGTCAGTCGCCTTGCAAGTTATATTCTCGGAAAAGTTGATGCTTCCGGCCTTGCAGTTTTACCCGCAAAGAAAAACCAGATTGCCAATTTCCTGGGGCTGCGGCCCGAAAGCCTTTCTCGATGTCTGAATTCCATGATCTCCGCTGGAGCAATCAGTGTATCCGGAAATGATATAAGAGTAATCGATTCCGATATTCTCGAAACCTTCCTGACAGAACAATAAACCACTAATGAAAGCGGTCTTGATGCCACAAAAACACTTACCTTCGAAGTAAACGCCCCTGTCCCTGACTCCCTGTTTTCCTGGTTCCCTGTCTACCTGAAATAAATTAATTTCAATACTATACCGCTTCCTGAGTAATACGATTGTGACTCGGTTTAAAGAAATGCTTCAGGAATGAGCCCCCTGGTTTCCTGTTCCTGCTACTGCTTACCTGTATCCCTGAAATTTTAAACAGGGACTCAGGCAGTCAGGCAATCAGGATCAGGATCAGGATCAGGTCATAAACATTCAATATCAAAACATAATTACAAAGACCGAAAGCAAGTATTCACTCTTTAGATTTCGATCCTTTTACTCATGAAGCGGTCTAATACTCTGGCTCAACTGACATGGGCACCGCTTTAATCTGTCAATTCTTTTACCCAGGAAACAGTAGTTCCACTTCTCATATTACATTTTTATTTTTCCTTGATCTGCCTCAAGACCTTTTTTTCCCTGAAGATATATAAAAGCGTTATAACGGACTTGGAAGTCCGGAAAGGTATGAATCATGAAAAGACTCATCATTAAAATTGATCGTGAATTATGCAATGGCTGCGGAAACTGCGTTACAGGCTGCGCAGAAGGTGCAATACAGATAATCGATGGGAAAGCACAGCTTGTAAAAGAACAGTTCTGCGACGGAATGGGGGCATGCATAGGAACCTGTCCCACAGGGGCACTGACACTGGAGCAGCGTGAAGCTGACGCTTATGATGAACACGCAACCAATGAACATTTAAAGAAAATTGGAAGAGCCCCACTTCTTCAAGAACCGATTCCACCCCAAACCCCGCCTTTCTCAAAACCTCTCGGAGATCATATTCATACTCACGGCCATGGTGCATTTCAGGGTTGCCCCGGAAGTGCCGCAAGGAGCCTGAAGAATACTCAAAACGCCGAAGTCGCAACATCGACTCAGGGACTTCCACCTAAAATCAACAACTCCGAACTCGCCCAGTGGCCTGTTCAACTACACCTTGTTCCAGTTAAAGCTGATTTCTTTCAGGATAAGGAACTCGTGGTCATGTCAACCTGCGGTCCTATCGCAAGTGCTGATATCCACTGGCGTTTTTTACGCGGACGAGCAGTTGTTGTTGCCTGTCCCAAACTGGATCGCACGGACAATTACGTGGAAAAACTCGCGGCAATTTTTGCCTCGAATAATATTAAAAAAATAATAACTGTAAGAATGACCGTTCCCTGCTGCCGTGGATTGACAATGATGGTGCAAGAAGCCATTGCCCAAAGTGGAGTCAGCATCCCCCACGAGGAAACAATAATGGACCTCGACGGTTCAATAAAATAAATCAACTAGACCGCTTTCGGAGTAATTCGATTGTGTTGAATTTCTGAAATATCGTTCAATTTGACACTCACCATAATTTGGTTTCGATCCTTTTATTCCGAAAGCGGTCCAATTCTCAATAATTCAGGCGTTCTATATCGCGTCCTTAGTAGTATGATACTAGCTCGGTTTAAAGAAATGCTACAGGAATAACCCCCCTGGTTGTCCCTTGTATTCCGCACTACGTTGCGAAATTGTTTGCCTGTTACTGCTGCTGATTTCCTGATTATCTGAAATTTTTTAACAGAGACTCAGGCAGTCAGGTAAACAGGTTCAGGATCAGGACGTAACCATTCAATATCAATTAATAATTAAAAAGAACGCAATTTTTAATTCAATTTCCCGTTTCGATCCTTTTACTCATGAAGCGGTTTAGCGAAGCAGGTCGGCGGATTTGATTGGTTTGCTTAGAACATTATTGCAATATGACACTAAAGTTCGAACCATTTTCAATGACATGTTAAACTGCTCAGTTTCATCACCACCGGCTGTGATTTGGAGAAACATGTTGTGATCCCAGTAGTCAAAAGCTGCAGAATCAGAGCAGCGGTGGCACAACATTCCGGAAACAGATGGACTGAAAGTGCCTGAAATAATTTCCGTTCCGCATCGGCCGCATTTTTCCATAACGGGAAAATATCCTTCGAAATCAAGAATTTCCATTATCAGCCTGAGTAAAGCACCTGCGGGATTCTTTGCGTTTGAGACACTCTCTAAAAATGCAGCAAGAACGTGGTAACTGTGGGATTCCTCACGGGAGGGAGGAGCAAAATCTCTTATAATTTCAGTAGCTACGGCACTCAATGAAATTCTGCTGTAATCGTGGAGGATATTCTCAAAAATCCTTTTAGTTGACAGTTCAGAGAGTTGTAGATACCCGGTTTTAGGTGACTTGGCGAGTGAAGCTTCATATATAATGTATGGGGAAATTCCCGCGTCAAATCGCCGTGATGATTTTCTTCCACCACGGGCAGTAGCATCGAGACGACCATATTTTTCAGTAATAAGAGTAACGATAACATCGCTCTCCCGGTAATTTACTCTTCGAACGACAATGGCTTCGGTCTTAAGGGTGGAATTAGCGGACATCAGCGAAATATTGATATCAGGGCAATAAAAATGCCCACAGAAGTGAGGTTGGCAATACCGAATAAAGTACCACCACTGATGGACGCAGGATCGAGCTGCATCCTTTTAAAAGTGAGAGGCAAAAACGCCGCTAAAAAAGCAGTTACCATAAGGGAAAGTGTAACTGTAGCCCCGACAATTATATGATATTTAAAGTGAAAGTTAATGACACCAAAAACCGGGATGAAGGAAAGCCCAAACACAAATAGACCAAGAACTGCCCCTATTGTAAGTCCAGTAAAAGTTTCACGACCGATTACCCGGGAAAACGCATTTTCAGTAATTCGTCTCATGGCGAGAGCGCGAATAATCAGGGTAGATGTCTGATTTGTAATATTGGTAGCAAACAGAAGAAAAAGCGGTATGAAAAACAGCAGGTACATGACGCCACCGAGGAACATTTTCCCTACCAGAGCCAGTATGATACTTGAAGTCAGACCACCGATAGTTGGAAAAATAAGGGCAGAAAGACGTGGAATAAGACCCTGCAGAAAGGGTTCCTGAAAATAAAGAATGTCATCCCCAGCCCCGGCCATTTTGAAAATATCTTCCGTGGCCTCTTCGCGAATAACTTCAATAACGTCGTCAACAGTAACAACACCGACAATCCTGTAATTTTCATCTACTACGGGAACTGCAAGGAAGCCATATCTTTGTACAACTTCAGCTACCTCCTCCTGATCCATATAGATCGGCACAGAAATAACATCAGGAGTCATCAATTCGGAAAGTTTTGTGGATGGACGACATGTAACTAATTGCCGGAGAGATACGACACCGATTAGCTTTTCCGATGAATTGATTACATAAATATAGAAAGTCGTTGCATAGTCTTCACTTGAACCTTGCAAATGACTTATGGCATCCTGAGCTGAAGTATTCTGATTGAAAGACAGGAAAGACGGATTCATTATACCGCCGGCAGTAGATGAATCATAAGCCAGAAGTTCTTCTACGGCCTCCTGATCTTCGTCTCCCATTGTTTCCAGAAGTTTCTCCCGGAGATCGTCATCCAACTCTTCCATAAGATCCGCAAGATCATCGTTTTCCATATAATGAAACATTGCGATGGCGTCTTCTGCGGGAACTGAGGATACAAGTTCGACCTGAATTGGAAGATCAAGCTCAACTAAAACTTCAGCTCTCATCTCAATATCGTCAATAGTGGCAAAAAGACGGCTGCGGTCGGCGGGGGTTAAATCTCTGAAAAAATAGGCCATTTCAGCGGGATGTCTTTTTGCAAGGATCTTTTTTAAAGGTCCATAAGCATCCCTGTGAAGCAGTTTGGTAACCGTCATGGACAGGACCTGAAGTTTTGGATTCTGCATAGCCACCTCCAGAGATTAGAGCCGAAATTTAATGTATCGTGGCGATTGTGGAAAAGCCCGAGATCGCCCCGGTGCAACGTCGGCGCATTATACATGATGGTTACTTATCCATGAAGTTAATTTTCTGTATATATTTCTGAGATCTCTTTTTGTTATTTTTTCATGGAATAAAATCCATAAAAAAACAGGTTTTTACAAGAAATATGTCATTTTATATATTTTCGGGCATAACTTGGTATTTCAAGTTCTTCCTCTTTTTTAATTTTACTTG
>JAHJMN010000049.1 GCA_018821305.1 Myxococcota bacterium | reverse complement strand
GATATCCTCCGGAACATCAGGAATATCCTGCCCGGCATCTGATATTACTTTTTGAGGATTGTCACATCCACACATCAATATAATGATCAGCAGTAGTCTGAACATCATTCCATCTCCCGGATTACAGGTGCACTTTCCCAGATCCTTGATTCTTCATCAAACCGGAATACCTGCTTCCCGCCTTCATCCACCAGATTGAAACCGTCACTTCCAAGTGCACTGAGTGCCCCATTCCCCAGCCCCGTTCTGGGCAAAAGTTGCAGGGAGAACAGGTTGTAATCACGATTTACAGTCAAAATAAATGGTCCCGCTGTGTATAGCAGCCCCTTATCGGTAACCGAGGCACTATCAAGAGCAAGGGGTAATAACACATATCCCACTGTTTCAGTTCCATTTGAGGTAACTTTTATAATATGACCAACTATCCCTTTTCTTGCTAGAATCAGATTATCAGATCCGTTTACGCGGACTGCTTTGGAAAAGCCTTTAAGTTCTGCAGTCTTAGTCACTGCTCCAGTTTTCTCGATTCTGCTGATTTCAAGAGTATTCCCTCGCAATCCAGCAATTACAGGATTTTTACCATTATAAAAAACAAATGGAGATTTCAGCCCGTTGAGGTCTGAAGATAATGTTGTAATAGAACCAGCAGAATCTGCAATAACAGCGGTTGACAATTTTTTATTTATTTCACTTAAGAGCACAGTGCCTTTAAACCGTACAGTGTTGAAAAATGCTCCCGTGGAATAATTTCCGGAAACAGCCAATTCAGTGATCTGATTAACAGTATTATCCGAATTACGGGTCATAAGATAAGTTTTGCTTCCGTTATTAAGGAGAAAATGATCATTTATCAGTACCGGAGAAGGATCCGACCACGGCGTATTCACAATGCCGGGGATTATTTTAATTTCACTTTGATTCCAGTTCAGTATGGTAAACCCGACGATTGTTCCATCATAAGCATGCTCGTCAATAACAGCTGTCTCTGAATAAGCCCTGTTAATTGAACGTTCCGCATCCGCTGGGTCACCATCCAGCAGGGAAGCAATCTGACTCAAACGAGCTGTGAATACACCGGTTTCTCCATCATGCATCAGAGTATAAATATCAGATGATGTTGGAAGTTGTCCATCATGAAGAGCTTTATCGTAATCTCGAAGTTCGTTGGGGTAGAAAAACACAGATTTGTGCTGCAGTGGTGCTACAGATTTGTTTTTAAAGTATTTTCTGCCTTCATCGAGATGCTGATTGTTAAAAGTTTCCAGCCATTTTGCATCTATTCCGGGGAAATTTGATACAGTGTTATGACTCTGGTGGATAGGATCCCAGCTTTTATTATCACGATCCCCATCAGGATATGTCTGTTCGAGGTCGGATACCTGAGATGGCGTGATGGATTTTTCACATCTGGTATTACACTGTCCTAGTTGAAAAGCAAGCCCTACACAAGGGCAGCCTGAAACCATCACGTTTTCTACGTCAGTGTTTCCGTTATAGTACCAGAGATTGACATTCTGCAGAGCGTATCTGAATGCCACTGATATACCGCTTGAATGATAAATATCCATGATTCCGCCTGCACCTATGCTGCCTCCCCCCACATGTCGAGTAGTTTGAGACGTCGAAATTACAGGCACCGGCGTAGTGTATTCGCTCATACACATTGACTCCATTTCGGATAGCCAGGTTTCAAGATCCGGAAGAGTCGCAATTTCAGTCGGAAGTTGGATGTTTTCATCAACAGGTTCAAAAGACTTCCAGAAAATGAGATACCGATTCTGGCACCGGATTCGCCCTCCAATGTCGCGTGGATTTTGCTGCTCACAATGGGCAATTAAAGATTCCTTCACTTCTTTAAAAGTATAAAGTTGTGACTGATGAACAGCATCACAAGGGTTTGCATTCTGAAGAATGAGAGGTATCTCTCTTACTGAATCACTTTGCCATAAATCGAACTGCTGATCAGTAATACCCTGAAGCATTTGTTTGAGATGATTTATAACTTCAATGTGTAATGGTGTAAAACCAGTACGTGGCCATGTTGGATAAGAAGAATTAGCAAGATACGTTCTTAAATTTGTCATATCCATGTTTTCAAAAAAACTTATATTTGGATTATTTGGTCCATCCTCCATCAACTTTGAACCACGATTTATTACTTCGTTAATGATTGGTTCAATTTGTTGAAATGTATTATTTTCAGTTAAATCGCTATAGCCACTTATACTTCTGTAGTAATTCCACATTTTTTCAAGAGAAAGGAGTAGTAAAGTCCATTTCAGACATTTCGGGTGGAAATAATTCTGATAAACACACGCAAAAGAAATTTCTCCAGGATAATCTCTTATTAGTTGATTTGATGTAAAGTTAAATAGTTCAAGACTGTCGCATTTATCCATACACTGGAAAATATCTGGCCCAAAATAATTATTAGTACATTCATCTTTACACTCATTAATATATTGATTTTGGATTTCGCTGAAGGATGAGTTGGTATAAAATTCATCAGTACTCCAGCGAATACTATAGCCAACTCCTAAGGCGATATTCGTTGTAACATCATCATGATTATATATTAACTCAGAATAATCATGAATTTTCGGCCACGAAACTTCATACAGACCATTAGCATTTACATCTGTGCCAATGTAACCATTGAGATCATCTCCATCATATTCAGCAAGGACGCCATCGCCATCTGCATCAGGATCACATGCATCACCTGCACCATCTTCATCCAGGTCATTCTGGTCAGGATTGCTATCGGCAGGACAGTTGTCGCGATAATCAGCAATACCATCATCATCAGAATCAATTTCTTGCTGAAAATATTGATAAAAGTCTATTCGTCCCAAATGGATATATTTATGATAAAAAAACTCGCAGGAACACTGCTCATCTTGCCAAACGCAATTGTGTGAAAGTTCAAAAAGACTACAATATTCTTGAGTGACTGTCTCAAGGACACTACTGTCATTTGAGAGAAAACCTGTCGCAGGAACACTACCTGCAATTGAAGGCGTGAAAAAAATTCCTCTTCCCTGCTCTAAACCTATTAATATACCCTCAGTGGCATTTTTCATGTCTTCGTCTGAAAAATGAAGTGCTCCAAAAGAGTTTTTTTCCGTCCTTTTTAAATTAGAACTAAGACCACTCCATGCATTAGTGAAATCAGGATTTTCAGTCTGATGATCATCCAAAAGACGGTCAATCCAACCGACTATAACATTACCATGATTACTTTTTTTCGTATTATAGGGTGCACCACTTGGATTAATCCAAACCGAACTCGACAATGGCCCTTTTGATATTTCAACTTGATTCGTTTCCGATATTCCACATGCCAGCGCTTTCTTTATATTATTATAACAAACTAAACCTTTGTCATAATCGCAAATTTTTCTTCCAGCAGTTACTTTAATATATGGAACATTAACTGTTCCATTTTTAAAGCCCAAGTAGTTATAAAAATTCAGCATTGATGGTTGACTAAACATTGTATATGAAGAATGCCTCGTTGATGGAAGATCAAGCATTCCATCAGGATATTCTCTAAAAAACATACTAAAACCATTATTAGGTCTTCTTTGTAGATAGCTCATTGGCAAATAGTTATATGTAATATTATATTTTGGAAAAACAACGAGATCGTTTCTACCATTTAAATTTTCTGAGAAAATATTCCCACCCCCTAGTCCGCTCATAGCTCTTCCGAACAATAATGGATCCAGATGAGGTAATTCCATTGTGGAAATCTGAGTATCATTATAATAATCCCAAGTCATATACGTTCTAAGAGACATAATACTTTCAACTGATATTCCATCAGGACGATGTATTGATGGAGTAGACAAATAACAGAGATCTGTCATAAAAAGGCATTCAAAATTTGTATCTGCAGGAGTAAATAATCCATTAAGAATCTGATATTTTATGTTGATTATTGCAGCAGTTGCAAAAGCCCAGCATGGTCCTCCTATTCTCATTAGAGGGGGAGACCAATCATCTCTATTATTTACTCTCCAGTCCATATAGTTACGGATCTCTGTTGCTGATTGGGTGGCAGGGTCTCCACCGACCCCATAATAATGCCATGAGAAAGTATGATAGTTGGCTTCTTCACAGTCGAGGAGATCTTCCACAGCAGGAGGATCTGTTAGATTCGGAGGATTTCCATTCCAGTAGACTTCGGGTGGAAGATAACAAACTTCATCCGCTTCGTCACACTGCTGAGAATATGCAGGTACTGAAAAACAAAGAAAAAAAACAATTGCAGCCAGAAGTGTTGTGAACGATCTCATGGGGACTTGCCTGCCTTTCCTTACGGGAATTTGAACTTTTATAACAGTTGAATCATACCCCGGATTTCACATTTGTTAAGGGAAAAAACAGGACATAGTGCAATTTTATGGATTGGCAAAAAAGAATGTCTATTACACATCCGTTGGGGTTGTGGGGTCCGTGGGGGTTACAGTTTTCGTACGAATGGCGTTTGAGAGGCGGATAAGCGGGTCAAGGACGCTGTCCCTCTGGAATAGTAAGAGCATTATTGTGTTTTTATTTTTTAATAAAAACTTGTCTTCGAGCGAGAGAATTCAGGTAACTGTCTTCTTTTAATGTTAATCCGTGGAGTTCACAAATATCTTTGTATAAATTATGCCAGTTATCCCTGTTCTTTTCTCCCCAAATCAGATGTGGAAGCCAAAGAAGGGCTTGAATCCCCGGGCGTGGTCTGCTCCAGTCACAAAGCAGGAAAACTCCGCCCTTTTTCAGGACTCTCACCGTTTCCCTGATTGCGCCTCTTCGAACTTCTGGAGGAGCAGCATGAAGTGCCATTGATGTCATTACAATATTAAAATAATCATCCGGAAAGGGAATTTCATCCATGGATGTTTCAATAAAATTCATCGGGCATTTATATGAATTACTCTCCTCAGTAGCATATTTCAGTTGGTCTGCAGAGATGTCAATTCCGGTGATCTCTGCATCTTCAGAGGATTGGTTTCCAAGGGCAAAACACAGTCCTCCTGGTCCACAACCGAGATCAAGAGCTTTTTCTCCTGATTCCAGAGAGAGATTACCTATGCATCGGCTATAGTATTTTTCTCCATACCCAGAAAGAGAAGCAAAAAATTTGTAATATTTTCCGCCTGATAGACCACTGAATTTATGACCCTTATTTTTCATTAGAAACCTCCTCAGGTTTTTTGTATGAGTAAGTTATAGCATCTTTTGGGCATATGTTAAGGCATCGACCACAACTGTAACAATCTGGAACCACCGATTTGTCTTTTACTTTGGCTCCAATGGCGTCCGTTGGACAATATCTTGAACATAAACCACATTCCACACATTTACTTTGATTTACTTTGATCTTAACAATGCTTAGCTTTTCAGAAATCCAGGAAAGAAGCCCAAATGGACAAATAAAAGTACAGAAGGGACGATAAGTGAAAAACGAAAGAAGTAGTATTATAGTAAGCGTAACAATCACTGAAAAGAGATCAAAATCGAAGTTGAAAATATTGAAAACATTGATGTAATGAAAAATAACAAAACCGGGTTTGTTTAGAATTATACCTGATATTAAAATTATCATTGCAGCAAAAAGGATAACCCGGATAGAATTCGATAACCTGAATGGTGGACGGAATTTGAATTTTTGACTGTTAGTGACAGAGTAAATAATTTCCTGTAGTGCTCCGAAGGGACACGCCCAACCGCACACGATCTTATTAAAAATAATACCCAGAGCAAAAAAGAATAGAAAAGCGAGAAGTTTAGCATTGAGATCTGAGTAGAGACCTGCAAGGGCTTTAAATATTTTTACACTGCTTTCCATCGGATTTGGTGATTTTCCGAAAATGAAACCAGCAAAAATAATTGAAAATAAAGCAGTTAGAATAAGAGGAGTTCTAGGAAATGAGGATTGGCGAAGTTTGGGTGGCAGATTATCAGGTTTTCCAAGACGCAGAAGAAAAATTCCCGAAAAAAGCACTAACGCAGCAAATACAATGTATTTCCGATCCGCCGGACGATGCGATTTAAGGTGCTCAACAGCATGATCCAGCTTTTCCTGTTTTATCCCATACTGTTTGAGAGGTCTTCCTTTTTTTATGCGAATATCAAGGCCCAGTTCCCTGGCAAGCGCTTTTCCGGTCACTCCCAGTAGTGGAGCAATTTCTCTGATGCTGTTTTCAACAGTAAACTTGATATTGGAAGATTTTTTCTGTGATGGGATCAAAACAGTTGACAGTATAATTGAAAGAAATAATCCACCTGCTATAAACAGAATGATTTTTTGTGTTTTTGAAAGATATTTAAACCAGATTTTCATTTTGAAAGTTACCTTTTGAGAATTCAATATTTTAGTTCTACAATAAACTTAATCTGTCTTCCAGGATTAAGCGCACTTGACAAATGAGAAGAGTACTTTTTATCAAGGAGATTTGATCCTGACACGAAAAATGATGCAGACTCGAAATATTGCTGAAATGGTATCGTTATACCTGCCGATGCATTGAAAAGAAGAAATGCATCAGATCTATCTTCTCCAATTGCAACGTGATTTTGCTTTGCTTCCCAGCGGATAGCGGTCTGAAAAAAATACTGACCAGGCTTTGGAAACTTTTTGCCTTCAAGACGAATTCCGGTACTTATGTGAAGCGGAGGAATTCCAGCAATCCATTCCCTGGTATCAAGGTCCCTGGCCTGAGTATATCCTGCTTTAACAAAAGGTAGAATACCAAGTATTTTTCCGAAAAGAGGAAATCTATGCTTTACTGTTGCATCAATACCTGTTATTTCCGCTTTTTGTGTGTTTTTATATAAGAGCTCACATATTTCCGGGGCATTATCTTCCGGAACTACCGGACCAAAATTGATTAGATCGATAACCTGGTAGTAAAAACCGTTTAATTCAAATAGAGTGCTGCCTTTTTTCCAGATAATTCCGGCATCAATGTTATAACTTCGTTCTGGTTTCAAATTAGTATTGCCACAAGTATAACCATAACAGTTTGCCCCGGTAAAGAAGATTTCATGGAGATCCGGAGCCCTGAAAGCAGATGAGATAATGGTTTTTAATGCAAGAGTCTTTAGTGGTTTCCATACGACTCCCACACTTCCGGAAAATGCCTGATCCGATGAAGATTCCGTAATCCAGACAGTGTTTGTCGTATTCCTTTCCTCTGGAATCTGTCCTTTTGTGGATACAAAATCACCTCGTGCTGAAGCCATGAAAGAAAAGTCTCCGATTTTGTAGATTCCACGGCCGAAAAGAGATCCTATGCTTTGAGTTGCGTCGCGGAATTCTCTTACAGTACCAACAGAGAAAAAGTTGCCGGGATTGAGAAAGTCAGTGTTGAAGTATTCAATCTCAGAGTTCATTGAACGATGAATTGCATCCCAACCGAAAGTAACCTCCATTTGAGGAGAGAACTTCAGAAGGATGTGACCGGTAGATCCAGTGTTCCAGATGTCCCCATTCTTGTCAGTATAATTCATTATTGTTGTGTATGTCGGATCGTAGATATCTGCTCGCTGCTTTCTATCTGTCATACTGTAAAATAAAGTTGCAGATATTTTCTCAAGTACATTTCCATTGTTTGAGTAATTATAACTGAGCATAGTGCGGTAATTCCGATCATGGGGAAAATGGATTCGTCTTGTTTTAGAGAAGTCTTCCTCATCCTGTGATTTACCGAGATCAACTCCCATATATGAGCGAGCATCCAGAATAATTGAATGTGAACCAAATTTTTTCCCTGCCCTTAAAGACATATAATAATCTTCAAACATGGTTGATGGAACAACACTGCCGCCACCAGCTTGAAAATTATCAGCATTTCTATATCGAAGAGTAACTGAAACAAATGAAGTGCCTGTGTTGTATGCTGTTTTTATATAACCAGTCATTTCATTATTATTAAGACCATAGATACTGCCAATGCTTCCTGAAAAACCTTTTTTCAGATTGAAAATGTCTTCAGAAACAATGTTTATAACACCCCCCAGAGCACCGGATCCGTAAAGAACACTTGAAGGCCCTTTGATTATTTCAATGCGTTCAATATCATTAAGGTCAATAAAATAACCTACAATACCCATGGTTTTGTTTGAGTCCAGAATACTTCCATCTAAAACCATGACAACCCTTCGTCCCCCCAGTCCACGGATAACAGGATTCATAAAAATCATGCTTTTAGTAAACAGTGAAACACCAGGAACTTCAGAAATGGCTTGACCTACACCCTCAGGAGCATTTTCCTTAATCTCCTTTTTATCAACAATTTCAACACTGCCATGTACATCAAGTTTGTTTGATTTGTTTCGAGTCCCAGTAACTATTATGGATGTATCGTTAACATCGACTTTTTTGGTTGCAACAGGGTTAATTGAAAAAATTGTTACTATCAGATAAATGAACATTATTAACCGCCTGATTTACTGAGGTTCAATACAGGTAAGATCATCTTCTCCATCCGGATCAGAGAAAACAAGGAAAGTAACAACCCCACCAATGCTGCTTAAGACCTCCATTTTTCCGTATCTTCCATCGGGAAGTTCAAATATATAGACGTTTTCTGTCATATTAAAGCCGGTACTGCCAACACCACCATCACGCCAGGATGTCCCGATGGCATAATTCGCCCCGTCATCAATAGAAAATATTGCTTCTTCAGGGACCTCATTGATTTCATAAAAATCCGCACTATTTCCGGCATTGTAAACCAAAGTATCTGCACATAAAACAATGGTTGGGCCTGATCCGGTTCTCATAATGCCGAAATGACAATCCTCGAGATTTGGATCGCTTGTATATTCAATAATATTGATTTTCTGAAGACTGGCAGAATGGATATCAACGACTATTTCAACTGCTTCAGTAGGCTGTATATTATTGGTATTGTTAGTATTATTAGTGTTTGTGTTATTACTGTTATTGGTATTGTTAGTGTTTGTATTGTTTGCATTATTATTATTTAGATTGTTTGTGATGCTGTCATTCGAAGAATCATCGCAGGAAGCCGCGAGGAAAATTAGAGAAATCAGAAGAACATAACCTCTAAGATTGCTGAAAAAACTGAACATAAAAACTCTCTTTCTGTTAGATGGTTCTAACAGTTGTCATAGATCAATATAACAAATATTTTGTCAACAAATATTATTCAGTCTTTTTATGTATCCATGGCCCGTTAAACTTAAATTTCTTTAAACATTAATATTGCTGATTTATTTGTTTTATTCGGAATACAAAGACCGTAATACTTGATTAGTGAGAAATCATCAGTCCTGAAAAATAAATGAATTAAAAAACAGTTAATTAGATCGTGTCCTGTAATTCGCTTCGCGAAGGATAGTATTCGCATTGAATTTTCAGCAGGATGTTATCCACTTGAATAGAGTCACAATCGTACAAGAAATTGGATATTTCAAAAAGTTGAACCAGATTTTCTTTATCAGGAGTGCCTAACTAAAAGTATCCGTTTAGTAAATTTTTTCATTGTGACTATTTTGGAGCAATGGCCCAAACATGACAATTCTTGTACCCATCCACTTGTAATGAACATTTTTCTGGCTCAGAAGCCTGATTTTTTGCGATTTGGCGAAAACAACAAGCGTTATCCTTTAAATACGGACAACCAAGTGAATGGATATTCAGAGTGAATTTATATAAACTGGGTTTATCGTTAACTTTTTCTTTCTTTTTAAGACTTTCTTCAATATTTTCTAATACCATTTGTGATGTTTTACTGATTTCTTTATTCTTGTTGTTAGCAGCTGCCTTCAGATATGGAATAGCTTCTATTCCAATCTTTTCAATAATATCAACTGCCTCTGAAGACAATTCCGTGG
>JAHJMN010000048.1 GCA_018821305.1 Myxococcota bacterium | reverse complement strand
TAATACCAAATTTTCAAGTTTACACCAAATTTGTACACAGGACATTAAGAATGAAGACCTTGAAATTATTATAGTGTTCTGAATAGCATGTTTTCCTAAACATGCTCAATTTTGATAAAAATTGAATTTCAGGACACGAACTAAATAGTTAATGTCCGGAAATACTCAGAATCAAATTTTTCACCCGATTTTTGCTCAGGACAGTAACCGCAAGGTGTTGAATTTATTGTAGTGGCCTGTTAGAAATTTTAATAAATTTCTTCGCGAAGCGAATTACAGGACACGAACTAAATAAATAGTTAATGTCCTCCTTAAACGTTCAAATTACTGACAAAATTAGCCTGTACTATTCTGTAATTTAAAAATGATTAAATAAAAATATTAAATTGCTACTTGACTTCAAATGTAATTCAACTCACACTTTTCTAACGGAGGTAAATATGTTGAAAACAAAAGTGAAGTCAATAATCTTTCTTGCAACATCAATAATTACTTTTTCATGTGCCGATTCAAACTCAAATAACACAAACAATACTTTTAATAATACAAATAATACAAATAACGCCATTGAAGATGCGGATAATGATAATTATACGGTAGCTCAAGGCGATTGCGATGACAATAATGCCCTTGTAAACCCCGGCGCAGTGGAGGTTGAAGACGGTATCGACAATAACTGCGATGGTTTTATCGACGATGACTATGATGGGGATGGTTTTGGCATTGCCGATGACTGTGACGATAGCAACCGCTACATAAATCCCTCAGTTCCAGAATTGTGTGATGATGGAATTGATAACAATTGCAACGGAATATATGACAGTGGCGAAGAATGTGTGGGCGGTACTGATCCATGCCCGGATGAGTTGAAATTAATTTATGTAGTTGATAGAGATACAAAAGAACTCCTGAAATTTGATCCCGCAGATCTTTCCTTTGAATCTGTAGGGACACTTTCCTGCGGTGGTACCAATACTCCAGGCTCAATGGGAATAACCAGAGATGGTGTTGGTTTTGTTGTTTTCTCTGATGAATCTCTTTTTGAAATTGATACGGAAACTGCAACATGCACTGCAACTACATATTCCGATGCTCAGACTGGTTTTGGAGCTTTTGGAATGGGTTTCTCTTCTGATTCCGCCGGAAGTGAAGATGAAACTTTATTTGTCGCAAATGCCACTACCCTGGGTATCTTGGATACAACCGCCTGGTCAATTACAAATATTGGGTCCATGTCCAGTCAAGCTGAAGTTACTGGAACCGGGGAGGGCGGTTTATGGGCTATTTTACCCCTCGAGGGAAGAGTGGTTAAACTGAACAAGGCTAATGCTCAGGAGACAGAGTCCCATGATCTCATTGATTTCCCCGATCCGATGAATATTGATACATTTGCGTTTGCACACTGGGGGGCTGCCCTTTGGATTTTTATTCGTGAATATGGAATGGGAAGTACAACAGATGTTTACAAGTTTGACAATTCAACCCATGCTTTTACGCTTCAACTTGAGGATACCGGGTATAATATTACCGGTGCTGGTGTATCCACCTGCGCTCCCTATATTGTGCAATAAATTCTAAACCCAATTCTGGGTCATGTTCCTGAAAGTTTATATTCAAGTACTGAATTGTAAGATATCTTGACCGATTACGAAAGCGGTCTTAATGCTACAAAAACACTTACCTTCAAAGTAAACGCCCTGCTGCTGTCCATGTTTTCCTGACTTCCTGTTTTCCTGTAATTAATATATGATATTGTATTTATTAATTATTTACTTCCAAATTTTCACTAACCGATCAGCATTGGGTCTAGTCTTCGTATTCGTAGTTTTTTGAAGCTTCAATATAGCGGTCGGCATTTTCAAGATCTTCGGGGCGGAGGGGTTTTGGAGCTACTTCAACCCAACCACTTCCCAGACAGAGGGGGCAGAAAATGAGGCCAGTACCAAAGCATTCTGTACATTCAGGATCAGGTTTGCCGCTTTTAGTGGTTTCTTCACATCCACAGGCAATCGCTTCATCACCATGGAACTGAGGATTTGTTTCCATGAAGTTACAAGGCGCTTCCATTCTTGAGATTGTCCAGTCGCTTCCGTCTTTAGTTAAAGTTACAAGCAATTCACCACCAGCAAGTTCATAAACACCGTAATAGTTGTCGTCTTCTTCCAGGGTGAATTCGTCCATGAATGAACGCTCATACCAGGGGAAAATAACAATGGGCCAGCCCATTACTTCTTTATCAAAGTAATCGTTGTAAAGTTCGCGAAGCTCCATGAAATGAGTATATGAAGCGGCATCCAGTTTATAAAGAAGCTCAGCCATCTTACGGTTGAGTTTTTCGCCATCTTCATTTTCCAGTTCAGGCATGAGTTCATCAGCATTCATAACCGGTTCTTCGAGTTCATCGTCGATGGGGTCTTCGGCCATAATTTCGGAAATTGAAATAACTCCGGAACCACGACAGGTGCCACAGGCAGAAGAACCATCACAGGCTGGGCACTGGGAACCGTCGATTTCGCCGTCGCCATCACAGACAATACATTTACCTGTCATACCCTCAATAGTCGTACATTCACAGGGGAGTTTTACATCCACAATTCGGTAAGACATAGCGGATTCAGCTAAAACATAGATTTCTCCACTTGCGGTAGTGACCAGAATACGGTCTTCGAGGGTTTCTTCACCTGTGATCTCAGGATTCTGTTCACCAAGGGTTTCCGTCATTGTTTTTTCAAGTGATTTTAGAACTTCGTTGTTGCAATATGGTTTTAAAGCTGCGGTTCTGCCCTTCATGAAAGATGACAGAGAAGTAGCGTGTTTTGAAAGAAATTCTTTCACAAATTCTTTTGGGTTTGACATTAAAAATACTCCTTGATGGTTACAGAAGTAACCAGTAACTTGTTGTTATTACGGATTTAATGTTTTCAGTAATTCAGTTGAAAACTGAAAACTTAAGTGTTTAAAAATCATCAGTCATATTATTGTTATCGTGCATTTCCCACTCAGGAGATACGTTCTGCGCGATATTCTCAAATCTGGTAAACTCATGACGGAAGATCAGATCAATTGACCCGGTGGGGCCATTTCGATGTTTTGCGACTATGAGTTCCGTTTGACCTTTCAGATTGGGATCATCTCTTTTATAGTATTCTTCACGATGCAGGAACATGATTATATCCGCATCCTGCTCAATGGAACCGGATTCGCGAAGGTGGCTCAGTCGTGGTTTTTTATCCTCGGATTCTTCGACTTTTCGGTTAAGTTGAGCTAAAACGAGAATTGGAACACCTATCTCACGAGCGAGAGCCTTTAAACCACGCGATATATCGCCGACTTCCTGCTCACGGGATGTGTTCTTCCCGGCCTTGCCATGCATTAACTGAAGGTAGTCGATAACCACAAGACCGTTCCGGTTACCATCTTCCTGAAAGTATTTACGATTGGTTTTCCACTGACGACATCTTGCCCGGAGAGTCTGAAGGTTTATCCCCGGAGTGTCATCCATAACCAGTGGATATCTGTAAAGTTCACTCGCTCCGCGCTGGAGATCCATCATCATACTGTGGTCTGAAGATTTCAATGAACCTGTGGAAAGTACATTTCTGAGTCTCTTGAGGTCTACCCGGGCGGCGCTTGAAAGAAGTCTGGTTGTTAACTGTTCAGAGTTCATTTCAAGACTGAAAACAAGAGTAGGAACTCCGGCTCCCGCTGCATTCTCAGCTATGTTAAGGGCGAATGAAGTTTTTCCCATGGATGGGCGAGCGCCTAAAATAACCAGATCTCCGGGAGAAAATCCCCCTGTAATTTTATCGAGATCAATGAACCCACTGGGAACACCGGAACGTCTGTTCGGATTTTTAAGAATTTCATCCCATTTATTAAAAAATTTAGAAAGTTCTTCTGCAATTTCAGAAAAGGAGGTGATTTTCTCATCCTGAGTGGCCGCATAGATTTTTGCTCCAGCCCAGTCGAAATAATCATCTTCTTCAAGTTCTTCTGGAAGTTCATAACCAGCACTTGTAATTTCCGTGGATGCATCAATAACCGCCCGCATTCTCGCTTTGAGGCGGACAATGCGAGCGTAATGTTCAGCGTTGGCTGTTGTAGGGACCTGACTTGTAAGCTCAACAAGATATTCAAGCCCGCCAATGGTTCGGAGAACATCTCCATGGGATTGAAGTTGGTGTTCCATCGTCGTGAGATCGATGGGGACCTGCCGCTCGTTGCAGGAAGCCATTGCTTCATATATGGTGCGATGTGCAGGAACGTAAAAATCTGGAGCACTTACAATGGGCGCAATGATATCAAAAACTGTGTTGTCCAGAAAAATTGCACCTAAAACTGCGGTCTCAGCTTGTCTTGAATGTGGTTTGATTTTATTTGAAACTTCAGTCATTAAGAGCTCTTATCCTGCTTTTGGAATCCGACCTGTCCCGATGCAACCCGAAAATATATCAATCCAGATTTTTACTCAAGCTGAGCCTGAAAAAAGTTTCTCAGTTCACACTGGAAATTTAATTGGTATGTTTTAACGATAACGACTATAGCGTCCAATGAGCACAGCTGCGGCAGCAATTGCAGCTATTGTAAGGACAAGAAGTGAGATTTTGACCCAACTCCAGGGTCTTTCGCCCTGAACTCTACCGGTTTGTCCGTTCACAAGGAACTGATAAACCTTATCATTAAACCGATATGCACTGATCCATATAGGAAGTAGAATATGTTTGAAAGTAACATCGCTGTATTCCGTGTGTTTGTTATGAATACGTTGTTGCTCACCACCTATGTCCTTACGTACCATTTTATCAATGGTCGCCTCCATAAATTCCTGGCCTTTTGCAAAGCCAGCACGCAAATCAACCTGATACGCTTCAGCTTTGAAACCACTCAGGTAATGATCATCGTATGGCACAAGTTCTTCGAGTTTCCAGGGGACCAGACGTTCAGCATATTTATGGGGAACACCGTGACTTGCGATAACAATAACATCATCAAATTCAAGCCAGACTTCACCACTGGCATTTGACCATTTGATTTTCGGTACTTTTTTACCGTTTATTTTCACATATGAGATATCTCCACGTTCCCCGGAGTATTTGGTGTCAGTTTTTGCATCGAAAGTCCAGTAAGGTATATAAATTCCCTGTAACTTGTCGGCATATTTTACCGTTTCTTTTAATTTATTGGGGGCAAACCAGAGGCTTTTTATCCAGTCCTGCCAGAGATCGTGACCTTTTTTATCCGTGACGGTGAATGGCAAAACTGCACGGGGTCTGAGCATCCGTTTGGATTGACTTTGCGTAACAATCTGAGTGCCACAGAACGGACATTCTGCTGTTAACTGACCTTCTATAAGGGTACTTTCAGCGTAGCATGCTTCGCACTTTACGACCAGAGACTCTTGTGTTTCGGAAGTAGCTTCCCCTGCATCTGCTTTTTCCAGATAAGCATATAAATCAAGCTCCTCAACGGCTTTTTGCTTGTCTTCAACCGTTGTTTCCATTGTTGCAACAAATCCGCAGTAAGGGCAGGTAGGAGCCCCCTGAGACGGGTCATAGTGTAACTGAGCTGCACAACTGGGACAATCAAATTGTTTTGTAACCATCACCTGTACTCCAAACTTAAGGGAACAATCCCGTTTCAGAATAGTAAATTAATATTTTCAGCATCTTGCAATGCCTATCCGGTCTTGAAAAATTGAAGAATACTTCATTTTTTCGAATTTTCGGATAGACACAGAATAGGATTTCTACCACAGAATTGAAAGAGTCACTATCCGGAAAATTGGAATTTGGTATATTTCCATAATGTAACCGGAACTGAAGCGTTTTTAATTTATTTTTTTTTGACCTGCTGTAAACGTTTCAGGGAACTTGAAAATCAAATATCCGGATGCATAATATCCTGAGAATTTACACCATCGGTTATCAAAAGGAGATTACCATGAAAAAACTGCTTATCTTTTCCATTATTTTTGTTCTTTCGGTCTTTGCCGCCTGCGACGACGACGATGATTCCAACAACTCAAATAATACTAATAACACAAACAACACCAACACAAACAACACGAATAATACGAATAATACTAATAATACGAATAACACGAACAATACCAATTTCCTTGTTCTTATTAACGAATTCACCTCCTCCGGAGACGACAATATTGAACTTTACAACGCCGGTACCGACCCGGCAGATCTTTCCGGCTGGATTATTACAGACGACGCTTCCACCGTCGGAGTTTACGATCCTGCACTTGATGAGGAAAAACTTGTATTCCCCGAAGGGACAACTCTGGCCCCGGGAGAATATCTGGTAATAATAAAAGGAACCGATGCGATGCAGCATCCTTTCGGAATCAGTTCCGATGGGGAAACTCTTACACTGTTAGCTGATGATCTTGCTGTTATGGATCAGATTACTTTCGGCTTGGATGAGGCAGAAAAATCCTGGTGTCGTCTTCCCAATGGATCTGAAACATTTGGATTTTGCAATCAGACGTTTGGTGCCGAGAACGCTGCAGATTCTTGTGGGGACGGAGTTTTAGATAATGATGAAGAGTGCGACCCGGACCTTCCTCTGACCGTTGAATGCAGTGATATTAATGCATCCTTTACCGGTGGCGAGCTTTCCTGTAATTCCGACTGCACAATTAACACTACCGAATGTACTACATCTGCTGTTTGCGATTCTTCAGTACTTCGTTTGAACGAGGTTTGTCACAAAGATTCTGACTGTGGTGTTGCGGGGGTTACAACTGGTGACTGGCTGGAGATTTATAATTCTGGCACGTCTGACGCTTCTCTTGCAGGTTGCTGGATTCGCATCTCCGACACAGGAACGGTAGAGTTAACCGTTCAGTTTGCATCTGTGGCAGGATTTGAAAACGCCACAGTTCCCGCAGGAGGTTATTTCCTTGTGGACAATAATGCGGCAATATTTGACGCAGGTAATGATCACCTCATTGAATTCCTCGATGCCGATGGGGTAACGGTTATTAACAGCTTAACTACAAGTGAATGTCTCTCAACCGATGGCGATACAACCGGAGGAACCTGCACAATCGACGAAACAGGTGACATCCCAACACCCGGCACCGCAAATCAGTGCCCCGCAAATAACTGATTCAGTATCATTTACACCACCTGAAATACCACTGGCTCGTTTTTTTCTCCACCCGATTTATGGGGCCCTGTACACATAAAGGGTCTGGAGGGAAAAATGAAAAAAAATATCATTATTGTGACTTGTCTGATGGGCGCCTGTGGTTTCACTGACTCACCAAAAGATAAGTTTCGTGTGCCCGAAGTCAGAATTACAATTCCTGTATCAAATGTAACTACAAAGGATGTTGATGTTTTGTTTCAGGTTGACTCATCAAACTGCATGAGAGGTGATCAGGAAATACTCAAGTCAAGCATGTTTAAATTTGTAAGGTTATTGCAAAATACTCCGGGAGGCATGCCGAACATGCACATTGGAGTAATTACATCGGATGTTGGCCCGGGGATTACTCAATACCCGGACTGCGTTTCGGAAGGAAATGATGGACTGTTGGTGAAAGGCGGTTGCAGTAATCCTGAAGGAAGCGCTTTTGTAGTTGATGTGAACCCCGCTGGGTGTCAAGTCAACAGAACAGAGTTTGATACCTGCAGCAGTCATGACTGCTCGGCGGAAAATTGCCTTGGCAGCGCCTTTATAAGTCAGGGCAGGGCTCTGGAACCTGATGATCTTGAGCTTGTCATGGATGATAAGGGGTGCCCAAGATGTCGCAACTATGGAGTGGAAAAACTTGATGATGTTCTTAAATGTATGGTGGATGTTGGCACATCTGGTTGTAGCTTTGAAATGCACTTTGAAAGTTTACGGCGGGCATTTGTTCCCGGCAAAAATCCCGGATTTATAAGGGAGGGTGCAGTACTTGCTTACCTTCTAACCGCCGATGAGGATGACTGCACTGTTTCAGACAGAAGGTTTTTTGATTTTGAAGATATATCCCTCGATGGTGAACTTGGGCCCGCGAGTAAATTCCGGTGCACAGAACACGGGTTAATATGTGATCAACCGTGGAAACGAACTTTTGAACCAAATCAGGGAGAGGTAACGTATACCGGGTGCCGCCCAAGGACCGAAGATGATGAAAACAATCTTCTTATGCCCGTGAGCGAGATATCTGAGTTCTTCGCTGGAATAAAACCGAGGGAGCTACTTATTGCTCGTGCCATTGCCGGTCCTTACAATGAAGGGATTGTTAAAGTTACTAAAGATGAAAATAGTTGGCCAAATTTTTTTCCGATTTGCGGAGGAGACATTAGTAATGGGGCCCGAAACGGAATAAGAATTCGTGAATTTATAAATCAACTTATCCAATATGACAGGGATATTGAGAACGCAGTAACTTCGATTTGCGATCCGTCATTTGAGGCGAAAATAGACGAGTTTGTTGGGAAAATCCAATCGACAATCAACGGGTATTGCCCTGTGTCGCCCATAGCTGGATGTCCGGATCCGGGTTTTTCCTTGGAAGGAACAAAAATTACTTCTCTGGGCAATGATTTCTCCGCTGTTTGCGATCCGTATTGTAAAGTCACAGATATTTCTCCTGATGGAACTTCAATTAACATAGAGAAATGTTCAACGGATTATGCCAGCGGGCATCCGGAAATTATAGACCCTGCGCTACCAGTTCAGGCATGTTTTCATGCAGTTTACGACGCCGAGTGTGCAAAAGGAGAGAATTTCGGACCATCCCGGGGCATTCGGATTGTTGTAAGCAGAAGAGCCAAGCCCGCTCCAGGAATCCTGACTACAGCGGATTGTGCGACGATACCCATTTCAGAAGCAGGACTTTGCCTGGACGATATAGATAATGATTATGACGGCCTTGTTGATACAGACGATCCCGATTGCCTCGGCTTGATACTTTAAAACATAAATTCCCGCACTCTTATAGTTCATCTTTTCGAATAGCATGGGAAAATTACAGTCATCTGATAATTTTCATTCTTGACAGTCATGAGGATGTGCCTATAACAAATCCTTCGGTGAATCACAGAATCTGAGTAATCAGGTTAAAGATGATTCCTGACTTTATGGACGGTGGTTTTCGGTTTTCAATCCCGTGACTTTGGGTTTGAAAAAGATCCTTCCAAAGGGCCAATGCTCCGTTCATGGTAAAATTACGGCGTTGTTGCTGTGATTTCCCATCGAAATCTTTTTTCATCACGAGGTTAATATGGATACTGAAAGAGACAATCAACCAATTGATCAGGCGGCGGCGATGCAGGCTATGCAGTATATCCGGCCGGCCAATAGGTTTGACCGCACGGGATTTCCCAAATGCACGGAAGAGTTCATTTGTAAAAAAACGGACAAAAAACTCAATCTGAGTCTGCTTATTACGGAAAATCACGCTCACATGAGAATCGTTGATTATAGACTCGGGCAGTACAAACTGAAATGCTCAATTTTTGACCAGATGGCTGCAAACCGCAGCCTTAAAAAAGTATTCACCCTTGTAGAAAAGCAGGATTCCAATTCCTGGCGTACTGTAGGATTTTCAAAAGAAGCTGTTATTCCAGGCTATTTCAGAAATGCCGATGCATACATCATGAGTCGCGTTTATGATCAGGATGGAAAGCCTGTTACCGGTGGTCTTGCCAAACTGGTGCACGACAAAGGCGCAGAATTTGAAAAGGCTGCTCCTCCGCTGAAGAAACCCAATGGCCTCAAGACTGAAATTATTGATGATCCTGAACATCTCAAGGAAATTGTAAATTCAAAAGACGCTCACTACTGCTACAATCCCTTCGGAATCGGTGTGACGACGCCTCAACTCATTATAGAAGCTAAAATCGGCAAAAGAAATCTATGGGTCGGTGGTGAAGTTAACGAAGCTTTCGGTCATGCCAAAGTTGATGTACTTTCAGCTCCAAAAAATGCAAAAGAGCGCAGATGTTTAAGCTGGATGCTCATTCTGCTTCTTGAAGAACTGGTAGAAACATTTGATGTATCAAGTATATTTGGATTCTCACTGGTTGAAGACTCAGGCATCGGACAGATTTTTACCGACGCCAGTTTCAAAATGACCGGTCAACTTTCAAGGCACATGCTCACAAGCGATGGAAAAACAAGTGATGCATTTATGTGGCACCGCAAAGCCTACAGAGGCAACATCCGCCCCGCTGGCGAGTAAAACAAAAGCAACTAAACACAGGAAACCAGAGCATGGTGGAACTATTCAGTTAATGTCCTGAAATACCGTATGGAGAGGAATCATTATGTCATTAAAAATTGATAAAGAAATATTGCTTCCGGGAATGTATAGAGATGATTATTTTCCCAATCATCTGGTGGATAAGTTGAGGGACATCATTTTAGGCGCATGCTCTAAAATAGAAAAACAAAACCCGAAAGATTTGGATGAGTTGTATTCCATTACCTGTGATGCAACCGAACTGATAAACGATCTTCAGGAAGAATTCGAAGATAATGATAGCGAAATCGAAACCGTTGCAAGGGATGAAATTGCCCTTGCATTTGGTGTCGTTGCTAAGACATACGGATTCGAGAACGCCGATTTAGAAGAATTAATTGCAACGAGAGACTGGTAAATACAGCAGCCAAGTTGCTCCATTTGAGGTTTTGTTCTTCACTCACTTTTACAGCGGCATCGCCACTTTACCCCTTGCGGCAATGGAATCATAATTATAAAGTAATGGGTGCAGGATGAAGGGCTCGAATGATAATTCCACAGAGAGCTCGCAGGTATGTTGAACTAAGTCGTACGTGTCCTGAAATTCAATTTTTATTAAAATTGAGCATGTTTACGAAAATATGCTATTCAGAACACTATAATAATTTCAAAGTCTTCATTCTTAATGTCCTGTATACAAATTTGGTGTAAACTTGAAAATTTGGTATTACAGGACATTATAGTAAGTCAAAATCACAGAGGTCAGATAATGCTTCTGGGAAAAAGTTAGATTCAGGGTATTTCAGGAAAGGGACTAAAAAACTATTTGGAGGCTTTAATAATGAAATATTTAAATATATTATTACCAGTATTTTTATTGTTTACGGGCTTTACTTGCACCGGGAAAAGAAGCAAAACAGAGGATGTAAAACCAAAAGAAGCGGACATTTCCACAAACATCGAAGTCCCAAACGTTAAACCACATACACCTACTGTTCCACCGGTGACAAAGCCTGAAAATGCAAAATCCGTTGTTCAATCAAAAAAACTTGACCCGAAGGCTCTTACAAAAATGAAAGACGACGACATTGAAGATGCGATTATTGATGCCATTCAATCGCTGTTCGATGAAGATTACTCGGATGAGTTTGAAGTCGTCAGTCGTCTATCTAAAAGTTTCAGAGTTATTTACTCAACACGAATTCTCGAAAATGAAGTAAAGAATGGAGGCTGGAATCAATTTTTCTGGAATTCTTCCCACCTTTTCACAAAAGAAGCTGAAGCCGGATTGCAGGCCATCGGCGCTACTGAACAACTGAAATTCCTGAAAGAAGCGATTGTGATTCATGATCAGGAAAAAGACTTAAAGAAGAAGTACCGAGAACAATATTATTTATATCTTATAGCAAAGGAAGATCCTTCAAAAGCCAAAGAAATAATGCAGCATCCATTCAGTGAATACTACAAGCAAAGCAAGCTTAAAACACTGAACTCTCCCTTCTTCAAAATCAAAGACAACCTGGGGCAATTAAGAATAAAATACATAAGAGCCCACATAAAGGACTTCAGTCTGTAATTGCATTAAGGCCAATAAAATGTCAAACATTGCACTGTTATATTTATATATATTTATTTAAAGCGTTGCAATACAATAGAAATTGATATAAAAACCTGACCCCGGTCAGTTATGAGTGGCCTGTTAGAAATTTTAATAAATTTCTTCGTGAAGCGAAATCCAGGACACGAACTACTTACTTACATAATGTTGACTTCGTTTGATTTTAAGTTTAGATTAAGCCTTTTATTTAAGGCAATGAGGAACACAATGAAAACAAAAATCAAATATGTTGTTTCTTTTCTTTTCTTTTTCATTGTAATTTCCTGTAACCATAAAAAATTCCCACTAAATGGCACTCTTGTCAGTACTGACAATTTTAAAATTCTGTGGCAAAAAGCCAGTGATAAATTGCCTGAAAATGTTGCCAAAATCATTTATCTTGAAGTCAGTTCTTTTCGTAACACATGCTTCGGGGAGTGTCCCCTAGGTCAGCCGCTGGTAGTTTCTATAGATATGATATTCAAAAACAATATTATAAACTTATCTAAATACAACATTACAAATATTTGGGTGCGCTATGGGAATACAGTATGGCAACCTGAATCACTTAAAACAAAAGTTATTAATCCACCGGAGCTTAGAAAAAAAGTCGATGCAAGAACAGGACCTCTCTGGCCAATTTTTTCTCACATTGATATTATTATAGAAATACAAACTCTCTATCAGCGGTTTTATATAAAAAAGAAGCAAATTGAAATTTTAAAGGGGTAAATAATGAAATATTATTTTATTATTATTTTTTTCAACTTCACTTATTTTTGCAAGTGATTGAGATTGCGGAGCGATTGAGTTGGTCTGCGAGCTCATGGCTGGATTTGCGGATTTGCGGTGTGAGTCTCCTATGCAGGTTCTGCAGGATGGGCAATACATTTCACCTCCTGAAAGAGTTGCTCCACATGCGTGGCAAATGAACCATTCCGCTTCAGCAGATGAGATTACCCGGCCACCGGAGAGGGTGGAAAGCACGCGTCTGGCCTCGTCGGCGATATTCAAGGAAACACGCAGGTAGCCTTCATCGCGGATAGGGTGCGATATGCGAAATTTTATTCCATGTTGCTCAAGAAGTCTAATGGCTTTTTTAAGTGTCGCCCGAGATCCACAAAACACGATAGTATTCAAATCATGCCTCCTGAGGATTTTGTAAGTTATTGAAATGATTTGTGGGCGAGACAGGATTCGAACCTGCGACCTACGGCTCCGGAGGCCGTCGCTCTATCCAACTGAGCCACTCGCCCTGATTGACTGCTTACGGTTTAATATGTTTGTCTCAAAAGTCGAAAATAGCTTGAAATTCAACACAAACAGGAAAGGAGTTTTGGATCCTTTTAAACCGAAAACGGTCAGCAAGGACACATAATACCGGGAATTGTTTTCAAGTCAAACCAAATCTGAGGGCGCGTTCTATCTTTCAGAGCATGTCACGGAGGCCGTCTCCGAGAAGGTTTGCCCCAAGAACTGCAAGACCAAGAAATGCGCCGGGAATCAGGACCATATGAGGCGCGACAAGGAGGTAACTCGTGCCCTGAGCAATGAGATTTCCCCAGGATGGAGTAGGGGGAGCAAGGCCGAGAAAAGCAAGCCCCGCTTCAACAAGGAGATAGGTTGCAAAACTGAAACTGAATTGAATCAGGAGGGTGGGCAAGAGGTTGGGGATAATATGACGAAAAACAATGCGGTAAGTCGAAGCTCCCATGGTTTGAAGGGCAATTATGTAATCACGACGTGCGATGGACAGGGCATTTCCTCGGCTGAGACGTGCAAAAGAAGCCCATGAAGTGATGCACAGCGCAAAAATCATGTGAAGGTGCGTAGGCTGTTTTACAAGAGAAAGTACGTAAAGATTGAGTAAAAGCCCCGGAAATGAAAAGACAATATCTACAGAGCGCATTATGACCTGATCGTAAATTCCACGCTTGTAACCGCTGAACGCACCCAGAATTCCACCGATAAACATACCGCAAAGGACAGTTACGGCTGACACAATAAACCCCGTGCGACCACCGTGAAGAATAAGAGATAAAAGGTCCGTGCCGTTTTCATCAGTGCCAAAAAAATTGGATGAATTGGGAGTGGAAAGAGCATTATCCAAATTAACACGGCCAATATCCGATGGCGCGAGAAGGGGGCCGAAGAGGGCAATTAATAAATACAGTGAGATGAGGGTGATGCCGATTTTCCCCGAGAGCGAAATTTTTTTCATCTATCCCCTCCGGTTCGCAGCCTTGGATCAATGAGTGTATATGCGAAATCACTGAGGATGTTAACGAAAACAACGCAGATGGCCATGATGAGAACCGTGCCCTGAATAACAGGGTAATCCCTCTGGCTTATGGCGGAAAGAAGCAACGAGCCCATTCCCGGCCGGGCAAATATTTTCTCAACGATAACAGCCCCGGATAAAAGGGCTCCAAACTGAAGGAAAATAACAGTGGACACGGGAATCAGGGCATTGGGAAGTGCATGGCGGAGAATTACATGGCGTCGTGGGAGACCACGGGAAAGTGCTGCAGTAATATACGGTTGAGATAGAACTTCGAGCATGGATGAGCGGGTAATGCGGGCCAGCATAGCCATTAAGGCAGATGCAAGAGTAACAGAAGGCAGAATAATTCCCGCAAATCCCTGACTTACTCCCGGAGGTGGTAAAAGTTGGAAGTAGATACAGAATGCTAAAACAAGCAGGGGGCCAAGCCAGACACTTGGCATGGAAATACCCGCCATTGCAATGCCCATGGCCAAAGTATCAGGCCATTTTCCACGATTTATCGCAGCGATAACTCCCAGTGGAATAGCAAAAGTGATGGCCAGAAGTAGACTTAAAAAGGCAAGGATGAGTGTATGAGGAAAAACTTCCCCAATCATTGATGCTACCGTGCGTCCGGGATAAACAAAGCTTTTTCCAAGTGTTCCATTGAACGTATTTTTAAGGAAAAGGACAAACTGCTTTCCCATGGGAAGGTGAAGGTTCATGTTACGACGCATATTTTCGCGATCAACCGCTGTAGCTTGTTCTCCGAGGAGATTATCTACAGGATCCCCGGGAATGGCGTGAATCATGAGGAATACAAGGATCATAATGCCGCACACAGCAATGAAACTTGTTGCAAGACGGGTGAGTATCCTCTTTTTCATTTCGCCTTCATGCCAGGTTTGCGACGTCGGGGTTTACCTGCTGGTGCTTTGGATGGTGCAGTTTTATCTTTTTCTGCGTCTGAAGGGTCGAAAACAGGCTCTGTCGGTCGTGTTTTTATGAATTCTTCATCATACTGCCAGCGTGCAAAGCGGAATCCTTCGGGGGAAGGAAGGACATTTTTAAAGCGTCGGTGAATCAGCGAGAGTTCCACCGGGCGGAAAAGAAAAGTCATGGGGAGGTAACTCTCAAGCATTTCCTCAAGTTTAACACTAAGGGGTCCCATATCTTTGAAGGATTCCGTTCGCCTCATAAGTGCCAGATGTTTATCAATCAGGACGTTATAGACTACGCCGTAATTGTAACGACCGGTGCTGTGAAAGAGTGGGGAAAAGTCTTCATATGGGCGCCCGGACCAACTCAGCATAGCTGCCGTAAATGATTTCTTCTTCAAATGCTTTCGGAAAAGATTCCAGTCGGTGGGAACAATCATCATTTCGATACCAGCCCGTTGGTAATCTCCGCGGATTATATCAGCTACAGCACGGCCTTTGTGCGAATCAACGGGTACAAGCATAACAATCTTGAACGGGACGCCACCTTTATCAAGAATTTTATCACCATCCGTATCGCGCCATCCTACCTGATAAAGTAGCTCTTTAGCTTTGTCTGGTGAGAATTCCCAACCTTTTGCATCTTTCCGCCCAAGGCCACTTGTAGTCCAGAAAGGTCCGGCGCATGGTGTCGCGAGTCCACGAAAAACTTTTTTGATGATGCTCTTAGTGTCCACCAGCATGGATAAGGCGCGCCTTACACGGAAATCCGCAAGCTTGGGATCTGTAGTGTTCCAGAGAATATAATTGAATGAAGGTGGCACAAAGGAATAAAGAGAATAGTCTTTTTTTATGTTCTCAGTAATCTGGGCAGGATAATGAACCGGACTTACCCTCGGTAGCATTCCAAGTTGTCGTCGGCGAATGCCAACAAATGCATTGGATACATCACTGATGGCCTGAAAAACAATGCGTTCCACTGCAGGTACGCTTCCCCAATAGTATTCATTTTTAACCAGAATGATTTTTTCACGGGGAATCCATTGATAAAGTCGATAGGGGCCGCTTCCAATCGGGGAAATGCTACCTCTAGTCTTTTTAGAAACGCCACGGTAGAAGACATGCGAAGGAATAATTGGAAATTCAACAAGATGATCGAGAAAATAGGCGTTTGGATTGCTCAGGATAATGCGAACGTTGCCATCTTCGGTCTTATCAATGCGTTTAAACGAAAAGTCGATATCACGGTAGAAAGGACCAAGTTCGATTTTCTTTACGTGAAGTAATTGAAATGAAAAGATAACATCCTCAACTGTTAGAGGCCTGCCGTCCTGCCACCTGAGCCCGGGGCGCAGTTTGAAACGGAATATTGTACCGCCGGGTTCTACTTCCCAGCTTTCAGCTAATGCTCCCACAAGTTTTCCTGTGGCCGGATCCCGGTCTATGAGGCTCTCATAAATATTGTGCATGGCGATTCGATATCCCCATTCACTTATTTTAATGTAAGGGTTAAGGTGTTCCGGCAGATAGGGTACGGCAACTATAAGTTCCCGATCTCTATTAATTTTCTCTGTGGGGGCTTTAACCTGCAGCGCTGTAGTAACAGCTCGTTTCTTTTCACGATCAATTTGCTCCATGGCAACTTTGTGAGGTGTTGGAGGGGGCTCACCGCAGCTTTCGCATCCGGATAGTGACAATATCAATAAAAGAAGAAATGAATATTTGAACATAGATTATAATACCACGCAGAAGCAATATATATTCAGAGGTTTGTTTTGTCGAGACCTATGTCAGTTGACGCATCGAGCAATGAGGAAAATTTCACGATTTTTAAGAAGGTGTCCTTTTTTTATATCAAGGAAAGTGTATTTCCCATGGGATTCAATGCCATAAATCGACCGGAAAATCTCACGGTTTCTCAAAAGGTTAGGAATAATATGCATTGCACCAAAGATGAATCCAGGACCGAGTCTGTAACGCGGATCCAGTTGCTTTTTAAAAGAGTAATAGATATTTTTAAAAGTCACGATATCGGAAACCCCTTTTTTAAAACGAAATGGAGTTTTCACTGTGAACGGGACAATACTGTAATGATGATTTTTCATGTCCGTTCTGGGTACTGAAAGAACTTCAACAACGCTGGAATTCTTAAGAGTATGGACCTGATTCACGTAGTAAAAACCTAAAACGCGCTCCAAAAGCCATGGTTTTGCATGTCCAGGGAGATTGACTACAAGTCCAGCGTGAGTAAAACCTGAAGAACTCTCTTCCAGGTGTGTCGTTGCATTGAAGAAATTTCCCGTGACTGTTATTTTCCGACTCAGCAGCGCTTTCATTACTTCTTTTTGAATATCGGGAGATGATGAAATCTGCAGAAGTTTTTTGTTCCAGTATAAACCGAGTTTTTTCAGCAGTTGGTAGTCCTTGCGCTTTGTGGCGATCCCCGCAGGTATATCAGTTTTCTCCTCGGTGGAAGTTATGTAGTCGAGTTCCTTAAGACGCTCAGCATATTTTTTTTCGAGCCTGGAGTTTGATTTACAAAGGGCACTAAGTTCCATTGGAGACAGGGGGCGTTTATAGCCTTTTACACTGGTTCCTGTGAGCTTAACAAGTTCACTCTGGAGATATTCTGATGGGTGCAAATTTCCTTCTTTTGCCGCCTTGAAATAGGCATAACGCACGAAGTTATAAATAAATTTAAACTGTTTTCGACCCTCAAGTCGGCGAATATTCTTTAAAATGACTGCAGGTTCATACGTGGGAGGGTTATTGCCCCATTTGTTTATTATCAATGAAATGCGCAATACCAGCGCGTAAAGGAGACGAGTTTCCCAGGTCTTCTGCTTGTTTTGTAAATCTGTTTTAGACCAGGTGTACTGTGCCTGCCAGGATAACCCGGAAGGAAGTTTTAGTTCATCCCGGAGGGGAAGGGCAGGATTCATTTGTCGATAAGCCAGTTCCAGAATCCACTGAGTATGGCTGGTTGTAATCACCGGCCAGATATAAAGCCATCGGGTTCCATTTTTATCATAAGTACCTCGGGAAAAGGAGTTGGTGAATGCAACGGAGCGGATCAGACTCATCCATGCGCTACCAGAAAGGCCATATTCGAGGCTTGTTCCGGGCCCCAAAGCTAAATCGAGAAATGCATTTCTCCCGAGAGCACAAAGGTTAGCTGTTTTTGGCCACAGATCATTGCCGTTATGAAGGAAGTTATGCATACTTTGAGGTTTTGCTGCAAAATCAGCGAAGAGCTTTTGCCACTTAGGCCACTGAAATACTCCAGGGCAGCGGTTGTGCAGTGTAGTTTTCTGCCCAGTGGAAAAGCACCCGGAAGTGGCAAATGTGAAAATAATAAAAATAATTTTAAGTTTCATCAGTTTAAACCCGAATCCCTGTTTCCGGACGTTGGAATTACCTGTAGCGAAAATAAATCGACATCCCACTTGATGACTTTATTTTATTGACAGTATCGAAAATCCGGCTCATCTCCACTTAAATATCGCATGCGTCCTCTCCATCCAGAAGTACCCCGCCCGGTACAACGGGTTTCCGGAGGACAGTGGCTATCAAGGGAACAAAGTTTACGACACATGCTGTCAATGCAGACATTATCACGACTGCAGAGTGGTTCCTTCGAATTTGCGCATTTATCCCCCGTTTTTTTAGTTGCAAGGGCGCACACGTGATAGTTTGAATTTGGATGAAGTGAGTCTGTGGACAAGACTTCCATTTTGCATAGATGGTCCTCCGGACACTGGTCATCCGAAATGCAGATTCTCCTGCATATTCCATCAACGCAAGCGAGATCCCTGCCGCAAGCTTGATCATATCGAGTGCAGAAATCGTTCAATTTACCCGTTGCTTTAAAACAAAATTTACCCTTCCGACCGGAGAATGTGAAATTATCTTTGAAGTATTTTTTGCATAGAAAGTCCCCAGGGCAATCTACGTCTTTTTCACAGGGACGCACACACACATCAAGATTTTTAAGGCAGATATTTTTGCCGCTGCAACCCCAGAAAGGGCATTTTCTCTGGCTTAAAACCTCAGCGTCCTCGTTTCCGCATGATGTAAACAGAGGAAAAAAAGGAATTAATATAAAAGATTTAAGTATAAATAGATTTATATAGTTCCGCATCTATCTGTCTGATCTGCTCCAATGGGGAGGAAAGGCGGTGAATATTTGTCGGATAAATTAGATTTTCCGACGTTTTTTCAAGATAAAAATCAGGTTTTTCGCGGAATGGTTTAACGGTCCAGGTTGAATCGTCATCAGGATTGTAATAAAGCGTGGCAATTTTTACATTATCCAGAGAAAGATTGCGACGCAGGGTTTCTTTAAGTTTGCCTACGACATCGGACATAAGTCGGCCTGAGCGGAAAGCAGTTTCCATAAGTAGGACGTGATGATTTTTTTCGATACGATCCGTTAAGTACTTGAGACCAATGATGTTAGAGCGATATGTCAGATGCGTCCTTGTGGTGTTCAAACTGATGTGATCGGGGACTTTGCTGATTAATTCTTTTTTATGGAGGTATTTCAAAACTTCGTGGAAAGGCAGGCACGCATTAATGCCTCCTGGCCACAGGGCAATGAGAAAATCAGGTACGTATTTTTCTGTAAGAGCTATGCGAAGGGCAAGCCGGATCGAATCATAGTAGATTTTATCCGGTGGGAGGTATGATTTAACGGCGTTAGGACGACCTTTATAGTTGTCATCGAATCCGTGGAGTAGATTCCATACATGGGGATCCTTCTCCTTGATAAGAGGATCAGACGGGTCCGCCGTAACAAGGTCTGCAAGTTCATGTGGATAATCAATCCAGATATTTCCTGGTAGTTCCGCAACAGAAATAATTGGATAGTCAGTATAACGGTGGTTTTCAGGCTTGGAGTGAATAGTGGCAATATAAATATTGCGGGGAGTATTTGCTCTTGCTCCACGCTGAATTGTCTCAATGATTTCTTTTATAGTATTTCCTGACTCATAGACATCATCAATTATAAGGAGATCGTCCTCACGGCAAACGACATTTATTACGTGCTCCAGGCCTTTTACTGTAACTTGAGCCTGAAGTCCTATGCCATGGTAGCTTTCCGTGGCAATGGTTGTGTGGTTCATGCTGATACCCTGCATGCGGTAAAAGGCATCCACGCCCAAACCGACGGGGGTTCCTCCACGCCACACGCTGATTGCATGCTTTGGGCGTATTCCGTTTCTGTAAAGCTTTTTCCCCAGTTGAAAACTCAGACTGAGAAACTCCCAGGGGCTGATGTGAAGAATGTCTGTCATGAAAACCTGCGTTAAAAATCTGTCCTGAAATCATTAATTTTACAGAAGTATTTAAAACTTCTGCTTCAACATAACCGTATTTGTAGTGAAGGTAAAGGCGATAAATTTTAAAATTGAAAAACCAGTCGTAACTTATAGGGTTTCAGCGCTGGTAAAGAACAAGTTTTTTTCCGGTGGCAGTAATGATTTTTTCCACGGCAGGAAAGAATGCCATATCAAAAATCCAGCGTGTTGCGGGAAAGCAAACGGATTTGGAATCAGCAAGGACTGAAAAAACTTTCTCCGGCCAGCGCTCAATCACTTGAGGACGATTGGTCGGTCCAAGATCACCGGAGTATGTAACAACATAGATTTTTCCATTACGCCAACTGCAGCCGATTATGTCTTTCTTCTCACCGAAGACACCTTTTTCAATTGCTTCATCGTCTCGTCTGGACATGCACACGGGGCACATTACTGGAACATTGCGGTATTTAAGTTCGACATTCAGCGATATCCCGCAGCGAGCACAGAATCCTTCATCAATTGTATGTACATCATTTTTCATTGGCACAATCCCGACGAAAATTAGTACACAGTACTTGAGGGAAGTCAAAATTATCGTTTTCGGCGCAGGAGAACATACATGGAGCCCGGGCCGCCATCAATGGGGAGAGCGGTTGAGAAGCCGAGGATCCTACGTCGCAGAGGTCCACGGGTGAGGAGCGCCACAAGGTTTTCTTTAATGACTGGTGTCTGGGTTCGACTGTGGAGTCCGCGGCCATGGATAATGAGAACGCATCGGTAGTTTGAAGCAATGCTGCGATTTACGAAATCCAGAATCATCTGTCTTGAATCTGTCCACCCAAAGCGATGAAGATCGATATACGCCTGAATACTGTATTCTCCATTTTTTAGCCTCGCTAAAATGCGTGGGTCTACTCCGGGGGCAAGGCCACATACGAATTCATCCAGAAATTCAATGCTGAAATCCTTATCTCCATCCACAAGTTCCCTTAGTTCAAGGAGGTCGTCAACTTCATCCATCCCTGTAAAGCAGGTTGTATCTTTCTTTAGAACCGGGACATAATTTTCATCCTCAATTTTTACAGCATCAGGAAACATTGAAGCCATAAAATTCTCAATCTTTTCTGGTGGCGGCGGTGGAGGCAGTTCTTTTTCAGGTGCTTTCAAGGCTGGTTTTTCATATTTAATGTTTGCCAGAGAAGCGAATGGCGAAGTGATTACAGGTGGTTTGTCCTTTTTCTGGTCATTGTTTTTTGAACGATTTTTGTGACGTTTGGAAGACATAGGAAAACTACCGGGGCTGTGAAAGGTGGTCAGTGAAAAACAATATTACTGACAGTAAGCAGGACCAGAAGCACAATCATCTGGACCGTTGGGGCATTCTTCTTCACAGTCAAGGAAGTTCGAACAGGTTGAAACCGTTGTAGTGGGACGGCAAACACGGAACTGATATCCATAATAACTAATGTTTACACACTCTGCAAATTCACTACAGTCTGTGTTGTCTGTGCAGCCATCGAGGCAGTATGTGGGGTCATCGGTGCTACCGGTGATGGAAATACAGTCACCGCGGAGACAATCCGTGTAATCCTGACAGCCCTGGCACATGTCTTTACCGCCGGATGGTTCAGTACAACTACCGGTTCTGGGCATGCAATGTTCACCAACAGTGCCGAAATCAAAACAGGCGTATCCATCAGGGCATTCACCATCGGATGAGCAGTCTCGTGAGCAGACTTTATTCTGTGAATCGCGGAAGGCAAGACAGCGACCCTCTGTACAGTCGTCATCAATGCGGCAGGGTGTGCAGAGTTCACCACCACCTGTGCATGCGCCGTAATCCTGGAAACACTGATAAGTAGTACCGGTGGTTTCGCAGGTCCCACTTGTGCACCATGCACAATCAGCAACCCAGGTGCCTGTTCCGGTACAATAGAAAGCTTCCTGACAAGAGAAATCCATGGGGCATGTGGTGCGGGCAGGGTCACAAAGAACGCTGCAGTAGTTTTCTGCGGAGCCAGTTGTAGGATTGGACATCACGCATTTATCGGTATCAAAACCGCACTGATAATCAAGATCGCAAGGTTCACAAACTTCACGTTTGATGCACATTTGAGTGCCATCACCACGGTCGCGGCAATTGAAATTCGGCGGGCAATCGCGATCCGTTGAGCATTCTGCAGTGCAGTATGATGTAGCGTCTTCATCTCCGGCTCCAAGGCAACTGAAACCTTCAGAGCAATCTGCCTGAGCACAGGAGTATCCGAAAGTACCATCACCTGTTTCGAAATCGATGGGAACACACATGTAATTACCTTCGGAAAGGCCGCAATAAGCTCCGTCACCACAGTCTTCACTTGTAGTGCATGGAACAGAGCATATTCCTTCGAGGCATGACACTGTGGCGCCTTCCGGGCAGGTCTGGGCAGTGCAATCTGCGCAATCTTCAACTTCTTCGCAGTCGTTGCCTATTTCAGAAAGTGGTGCACAGATGCCGCCGATACAACTATAGCCATCGCGACATTCGCTATTTTCAGTACATGAAGGCATACAGAAACTGAGAGTTTCGTCAAAAGGAGTGCATATGCCCTCGGCACAAGGCATTTCCGTCGAGCATGCTTCGATACACATACCAGAGGGAAGGGCGGTATTGCAGACTCCCTGGCAATCTACGGTTCCGTCGCAGGCCGAACCAAACGGAAGTGTTTTGGTACCAGTGTCGTCATCACAACCGGCTATAATGAACGCCGAGGTGAAAACCATAAACAGAATGACTTTTATGCTTGTTAGTTTCATTTTTACTTGCCTCCACTGAATAAGCATGTATAAGAAAAGAAGTGATAAGTCAAGAAGTCTCTGTCCGGAATTTGTGAATCGGTAGTTTTTATTAAATTTTTTAATCCGGATAGAACACAAATTGTTTTTTAATGACCGAACACATTTTTAATATAGCGCTTTGCCATTTGAACGACGGTTATACTCAGTCACTGTCCTGAAATATAGATTTTTAAAGTTTTTACCGGTTTTTGATTAGGACAGTGACCACAAAGTGTTGAAAATATTACTAGTGGCCTGTTAGGTTTTTCAATAGAATCATTCGCAAAGCGAATTACAGGACACGGACTATCTAGAGAAGGAGTCACGTAAAATGAAAGTTTTTTCCATTGTTTCCCTGGCGGTTTTTTCTCTTCTTTTTATTTCCTGCAGTGAAGGTGACGAGGTCGAATCCGGATACAAAGCCGGCGAAACTAACACCGTTGATGTTGCATGGCCCGGTGATTCCGGTGAGGAAAACTACGAAATTCCCGAGTGTGGCCCTGACACATATCCTTGTCCACCCTACGGAACACGCCGCTTTCAGGTACTTCCTGACTTCCCGTTCATTCCAGTTGGTTATTTTGCCGAAGACATTGCTGGTCCTGATGGAACCGCATGGATGCATGATATTCATCAGTTAAAAGCTGAAGGCAAAAAGCTTCTCATGCTTACGGTTTCTGCCGGATGGTGCTCTGTTTGTGCCTACCAGCTTCCTAATCTGGACAATGTTGCAGAAGAATATGCCGACGAAGTAGTATTCCTTCTTGTCGCACAACAGGACGATGACGGATATACCGCTGACATTGATTTCGCAGAGGATTATCAATCACGCTACAATGCTGATATGGCAAACGTTTTTACAACAAACGATTTCAACTTCAATTTCTACAATATAATGAATGTCAAGGCATTCCCCTTCAACTGTTTTATCGATCTCAACACAATGGAGATCCTCAGTTATGAAAGCGGATTGACTTCTCTGGCCGCATATCGTACAGCGATCGAGAGTGGTCTTTCCAAAGTTGAAAAATAATCTCCCCCCGTGTAGTTTCAGTGTAATAATCATAAGCTCATTTAACAATCAGAAATAAAGTCTCTATTGCAAATTAGTTTAAAAATGTTATGTATGATTAATGATATATTAATAGATAAATTATTGTTTCATTATACATTGAATAGTTCGTGTCCTGTAGCTCGCTTCGCGAAGGATTTTGTTGAAAATCCTAAAACGACAGTACTAAATAGTTCGTGTCCTGAAATTCAATTTTTATCAAAATTGAGCATGTTTACGAAAACATGCTATTCAGAACACTACAATAAATTCAACACCTTGCGGTTACTGTCCTGAGCGAAAAATCGACGAAAATTTTGATTTCCGGTATTTCAGGACAGTAACTAAATAAGCGATTGTAATAAATGATTTTAGATAACATTGCAGTTTTTTCAACGAAAATTCCCCTGAAAAAACCATTTATAACTTCTGTCCGGCAGACCGAAGTCATCGAAGATATTCTGGTCCGAATCAGAAGTGACGAATTAGAAGGTTGGGGAAATGCGTGCGTCATTCCAGTAATTACTGGGACAGAAAAAGAAGCGATTGTAAAAGATCTCGAAAAACTATCGAAAATTTTGTTGGGAGACATAGAAAAAGACTTCAACGGGATTATTTCAGGGATTTATCGCGAAAAAGTCAGTAACGTTGCCCTCGCTGCCATGGATATTGCTCTCCACGACATTTTTTCCAGAAAAGCAGGATTGCCCCTTGCAGAATTTCTGGGAGGCAGTGTCCGTCCTTTTCCGATTTGTGCCACGATAAGTCTTTTGTCTCCAGATGAAATGGCAGAAGATGCTTTAAAACTCCGTTCTGAAGGGTTTTCTCTATTGAAACTCAAGGTTGGCGGCAATCCAGATCTGGATTTCGCCCGAATCAATTCTGTTCATAAAGCAGTTGGAGAAAAAGTTTCCCTATTTATTGATGTAAATCAGGGGTGGAACCTGGATGATGCATTGTCGGTTATTAAGCGTCTTAGTGATGCTGGTATAGTGCCAACAGGGATTGAGCAACCCCTTGAATTTTCAAATTATCGTGGGATGGAAACATTAAAAGCGGCAACATCGATTAGCATTTTTGCCGATGAGAGTGCCAATTCTCTTTCGATGGCGATGAAAATCATTACGGAAAGAATATCATCGGGCATAAATGTAAAACTTCAAAAATATGGCGGTCTTAGAGCTGCTTCAATAATCACTGATTGGTCTGAATTGTCAGGCTTTAAATCAATGGCAGGCTGCATGATGGAATCCCCCGTGGGTGTATGGGCTATGGCCCACCTTGTTGCTTCCAGAAACAGTTTTGTTCTTTGCGACCTGGATCCACTGGTTATGATCCGTGATAATCCTGTGTGCTCCGGATCACAATGTCGTGCTGGGCAAATGGAAATTTCACGAGATCATGGTCTGGGGATCTCTTCAATTGACGATATTAAGATGATAAAAGAGTATTGGCGATGAGCGAGCCGACTCACGTTCTTGCGGTACTTTTGGGAATCTGCGCGTCGGTTTACTGGCTTGAAACAAGATTTAAATGGCGGGCATTCAATTGGTTTCCACCCTATATCTGGATTTATCTTATCCCCGTGATTTTGACATCATTGAAAATACTTCCATCAAAGTCTCCCGTTTACAAAGCCGCCGGCAGTCATGGACTGCCCATGGTTCTAGTTCTACTGTTGCTGGGCCTTTCTCTCAAGAAACCCGATAAGTCATTCTTTCGAAGCATTGCAATTATGCTTACGGGAACCATTGGTGTGATTGTTGGAGGTATAACAGTTTTTTACATTTTCAGGGGATTCCTTCCCGCCGATTCATGGAAAACGGTTGCCATTCTCTCTGGTTCATGGATTGGTGGCACAGCAAATATGGCTGTGGTTGCTCAAGGGCTCAACGGTGAGACAGCTCTTTCTCCGGCAGTTATTGCGGACAACATCATTTTTATTTTCTGGCTACCTGTACTTCTTTACTCGATTAAATTTCGGAAATTTTTTAATGATGACCAAGTTGATAGAACAACATCTGAACCAGTAACTGAAGATACAAATCTGAATTTCAGAGATATTCTATCTTCTCTTGCTGTTGCAGCTACCGTTGCTTCTGGTTCCCTTCTGATTGCCAGTTTTTTACCAACTTATGAACCCGTTTTTAATACAACAACATGGCATTACATTTGTATTACTACTGTCTCTATTGTACTATCGTTCACGACCGTATCAAGAATGAGAGGAATGAATGCCCTGGCCATGGCATTGCTCTATTTCTTCATCTCTACAATGGGTGCGCGTTCGGATATTTCAGGGATTACCGGCGTTTTTCCAGTATTTCTTCTGGCAGCTTTTTTGTGGATCATCATCCACGGATTGTTCATCATAGCCGGGACATTTCTCTGGAGAGGTAGTATAACTGACGCTGCATTAGGAAGTGCAGCGAACATTGGTGGTGTAGCAAGTGCGGTATTAGTTGCCTCTCACCATAATCCTAAGAAGATCCCTCACGGTGTTTTTCTGGCTGTTATTGGCTTTTCTGTCGGAAATTATGCTGCATTTTTTACAGCTCATATATGCTGGCTTTTAGCCAATTAGTTACTGTCTCGAAATTCGAAAAAATGAAGTTTTCATCAATTTTTTAAGTCCGGATGGGTACTGCTGTAATGTCAGGTATTTCCAAAACTAGGGAGATTTGGACACGATACAATCAGGGATTTCTGATTTGATTTGTTTTAAATTGATACTACACTGTTCAAATATGGAGGTTTACTGAATGCTTAAATACTTCACTTTTATTTTATTTGTTTTCCTTACTGGCTGTGACGATAACTCACAAAGCTCAAACAATTTAAATAACACAAATAATAGTAATAATTCGAACAACACGAGTAATAATAGCAATAATACGAATAATTCAAACAACACAACTGTTAATAATAATAACACGACCTGTTTTTCAAACTCTGAATATGTCGTTGATAGTTTAGTTGTTGATATTATAGAAGAAGGTACTGAAACCCATAACGGGAGAGAAATGAACTATTCCATGCTAGGCCTCAAATGGGGAAATATGGAAACTACTTACGCATTTATGGTTAACTCGCCCTTATCAGGCGTTGCAGCCCCTGTAATTGTTTACACGATGCCTTACGATATTATTGATTGGACAGGAGAATCTGTAGATGAACAGGCGGCGGCCGGAGGAGGAGCGATTACTCTGCAGAGCCTTTTAGACTCGGCATTTATACATCATTATAATGGATTTGCATTTATTGCTGCTTTTGGGCGATTTTATACTGAAGGCAGTATTGCAAATGATGTCAATGACATGACAACAGTTCTCAGGTTTATTGCAGATTCTCCACAATTTGATCCTGAAGCTATTGGAATTCATGGTGGCTCCTGGGGCGGATTTGAATCACTTTATGCTGCTGCCTATGCACCACAAGGTGCTGTTCCCGCAGCAGGGGTAGCTTTATTTCCTGTATCAGATTTTGAAATGATGGTTGAGCATGTGACAACTATTGCCCAAAGAGTTGAAAATCCTGATAAAGTTGAAGAATACGATCATTTTTACGCACCCTACCTGCAGCGGATTTTTGCAGCAGTAGGCGAAGATGAGGCATCACGGAATTTTTGTGGTTTTACCCACTCTGACCTTAAAAGCAGAATTGAAACCCCTTTTCTCACATATCACGAAATGCACGACACTCTGGTGCCATTTGACCAGTCTGTCGCTCTTGTTTCTGAATTAGCCCCCTATATTGATCCAATTTTCTACAAATATAACGTACCCCTTGACCTTGAAACAACACCACTGAGTCATGGTGTTTTTCCTGTATCTGTTTATACATTTATGCTCTCTTACCTCTATACAAAATTAATTCCCGATGCCCCTTCAATTACAATTTTCGCAGAAAGACCCGATTTTGTAAGTATGCTGACGCATATACGGGAAATGCAGCGAAGTGGAATGGATATCAGTTTTATGGAAAAAGTTCTAACAGACATACTTTATACGACTGTATGGGAAGGTACCTCGGAAACTCTGATAGCAGGGGATGAATTTCTCGCGGGAATTTTCAATGAAGTCTGGTGTACAAATCTAACATCTGGGGAAGTGGAAGTGTTCCTGTCTGGTGGAATCCCTGTAGATACCTGTAATTAGTTCGTGTAATGTAATACGCGCCTCGCGAAGGATTTTAGACCAATGACTGCTTAAAATTCAAACTTAATCCAGCCTTTACGCCTTTTTTCAATAAATTCAAACAGGGGAGATATTTCAAAAAGATCTTTTTCTGCAGCATCATATATGACGCAATGATGCCCGTACTTCCTGCTTAATCGGCCATATTCATATTCAGTGTTTTTCATTGTTTTAAGGCGATTGCGGAGTTTTATACAGTTCTTCTTATTAGTTTTTATTGCTAATTCGATATAACGACGAATCAAAACCAATTTGGTTCTGCTGTATTTATATTCTTTTTCAGCGAATCGCTTTAATTTTATTTTAAAAATGGTTGGAGCTATTTTCTTTTTTTCAAGAGAATTGAGCTGCCAGTCGAGCATTGTAAGAACAAATGACGCAACCATAGTTGCATTTCGTAGTGCTATGATCTTCTTTACATTTTTCGATACCGTACCATCTGTGGCAAGGGGTGTTATCGGAAAAGTACGATCAAGTAGATCCTCCATTTTTTTCGTTTTTTCCGAAGCAGCCCCAATAAGTTTTTTTATTTCCTCTTGTATAACAATCAGTTGAGCTTTAAGTGCCTGAGTTATTTCTAATTTAAAATCATACTCTTTTTTTTCACACTCAAAGACGAGCTCAATTGTACTTGAATCAATGGGGTATTCTACCCAAACAGTTTCTACTTCCTTATGAGTGGACGGTTTCAACACAGGTGTTAATCCACCATAGACTGTGGATCTTGCTTTACATTTTGATAAGACGCCTTTTCGAGCGGAAAAGTGAAAACCATGAGTGAGTAAAAGATCCTTGTGGATATCGCTCTTTTTTGCATCCCAGGTTGTGATAACCATGTTTCGGATTTTGTGCCATGAAGATTCAGGTGTTGTATGACCAGACAAGCACAAAAAGAAGTCTCCGTTCTGGTGGCAAAACTTGTCAGACTTAACCATTTTTCCAGTATACTGAAATTGTTTTATAAGTTCACTTGATTGCGTACTCAAGGTTTTCTGAATTTTACTAACTGGAAAAGGTTTCGGTTCCGGTGATGGTCTAACTTCCTGAGGGGGCTTTTTTTTAACCTTTTCAGGTTCAGTTCTTGTTTTCGCAGGGTCATTTCTGCAGGAAATTGAAAGTAATGATGTGATTGAAAATATAGTTATTATCAGAAGTCGTATTGTGTTCATGATGCACCAGTCAGTAAATCTACACAAATCTGTAAAAAAAGAATTATTTTTTTTCAACTTCTCAAAAAAGCAGCCGATGTTTTAAATTGGATGCAGTTGGTTCTCTCCTCCCTCAAAAAATCCTTCTGCATCCGTCACCATGCGGCGGTGGATTCAATCTCTCCTTTAAAGTAACGAACCATTTCTAATTCACCGCCGATTCTTTTTTTTCAGCAAAGCACAAGATAGTAGAGCCGGAAAATTTCCGGAACAGGATTGTAATTGAATTATACTTCTTTAAATGGTTACGACCTGAAACTTCTCTTGAAAATAGGATACTATCGTATTACTCAGATTTCAGTAGAGTTCGTAGGATACTTCCATATCGGGCTTGAGTTTGATATCCCAGCGGGAATTGACGTATCCAATCACTTTAGAAACAGTATCAACAGTCGTATGGGCTGGTTGATTTTCAAAATTAAAATTAGTGATTACGTTGTGATTACATAGAGTTTGAGCAAAGTTGTTCATGCCTGTGGCCAGAGCCCCGAGATGGTATCCACCTTCCATGAAAACACCTATACGTCCTTCACATAATTTTTCAGATGCTTTAACGAGGATTGAATGAAGTAAAGCAAATCCATTATCTGTGACTGTGTGAGAAGAAATGTGGTCCAACTTATGAGCATCATACCCGGCACTGACCAGAATGATGTCTGGCTGGAATTTTTCCATTACTGGAATAATTCCATGTATCATAGCGTAAACCCAGTCGACATCACCGCTGAGTGGGGGAAGTGGAATATTTATATTTGTGCCAAAAGCCTCACCAAAGCCGTTTTCATCAATGTGTCCGGTTCCAGGATATAAAGGTGATTGATGGATAGAACAGTACAGGACCCGACTTTCTTTATAGAAGATGTTTTGTGTACCATTTCCGTGATGTACATCAAAATCAATAATTGCGACTTTTTTATCCGGATAACGACTTATAACTGATGCTGCAGCAACAGCAATATTGTTAAACAGACAGAATCCCATTGCCTGATCTTTCTCTGCGTGATGGCCCGGTGGTCGCACAAGAGCAAGTCCGCGAAGCCATTTTGATTCCATAATGCCAGCGCAAAGTTCGATTCCTGCCCCTACGGCCATAAAAGCAGCGTTGTATGTCCCTGGACTGTAATATGTGTCCCCAAGATCCAGATAACCGCTTATACCACGCATCAGTTTCTGCTCAACAGCGGATATGTATTGAGGCTTGTGGACAACACCGATTTCGGCTGTATCAGCCCTTGGAGGCTTTTTAATGTCCAATTTATCCCAGGTTCCTGAATCTTCCAATTGCTGAATGACACTACGGAGCCTTTCGGGACATTCCGGATGATCAATGGGCGCAATGTGATCAAGGAAAACATCATCATAAAAACAAACGGTGTTGGTATGAGTTTCTTCAGTCATGTACAAGAAAATAGGTCAGTTTGAATCATGAAACAAGTAAAAATACTGGTAATTTTACACTGGTATTAATATAGTCCATTTGCTGAAATTTTCTTAGTCCCCATCCGACTTGATTGGTACTTCATGTCATTTTAGTCGGAACTCATTGTTTTTATTGTTTATGCTTGTTTTTAGTGCTCGCAGTTAGATTTCAGACCAAATGCCGGGGACTTTTTTCGGGGATCTCAACTGTATATCTGACATAAGCACTATCATCAAGTGGCATACACTTACCGCTGTGAATATGGAGCTTTCTTATGGAATTAGTGAAAGTAGAAAACTTGAAAAAGGCCTATAAAAATTTCGAAGCTGTTAAAGGAATCAGTTTTGAAATAGGCAGGGGTGAAATTTTTGGACTCATTGGTCCAAACGGAGCGGGTAAAACCACAACACTTCGAATCCTCTCTACTCTTTTATCTTCTACATCCGGTAGAGTTGTTATTAATGGCAATGAAGTGCAGGATAAACCCGATGAAATCAGGAAGCTCATAAGTTATCTTCCCGAAGATGCTGGAATCTATAAAAATCTTCGTGGGTATGAATATCTTCAGTTCATCGCCAACTTCTTCAAAGATCGTGGGGATGTAAATGCCATTGTCAAAAGAGGTGTTGAAATAGCGAATCTCGGGGATCGCATCAATGACAAGGTCCAAAATTTTTCCAAGGGCATGACCAGGAGGCTGGTTATTGCAAGGGCTCTCATGGTGCAGCCAGTCCTTGCAATTCTGGATGAACCTACCAGTGGCCTTGATGTTGTAAATGGAACGGATATCAGGAAGTTGATAAAATCCTCATTATCGGAAGAGAGAAGTGTGCTTTTGTCCTCACACAATATGCTTGAAGTTGAGTACATGTGTGATCGGATTGCTCTGATAAATCAGGGAGTTATTGTAGAAACAGGTACACCTTCGGAGCTAAAAGAAAGATACGGGCTTCCGAATATTGAAGAGGTTTTTATGAAAATAGTTGGGGAGGTTAAACATGCTGGGTAATCTTATAAAAAAAGAAATAAAAGAACTCCTCACTCCCAGTTCACTGGCAGTAATTATCGGGATAACTATCCTTTTTGCATCGATGGGAAAAATAATTGGAGTATCAAAAGATGAAGCGAAGAAAAAACCCAAGATAGCTCTGGTTGATCAGGATAAGACAAGTGAGTCCAAAGCATTGATTGATGGATTGAGAAAGAAAACTGATTTTATTTACGAAGGAGATGATTCGGGATTAGCTATCGCGAAAGTTAGAAAGCATAAAAAAGCTGTTGCAATGGTAATGGTTCCCCGGGGCTTTTCAAAGGATTTAGAAAAAGGCAATCAGGGTTATATTTTAATTCAGTGGGTTATGAGGGGAGCGGGGATCATGGACACCATTGGAAGTGCCATACTTGAAAAGAGTATGGAGGAGATGAACAGGAACATTGCTTTCCATATTTTACACAAGCAGTTCAATATTAAAGAAGATAAAATAAAGAACATTCTTATTCCTACAAAGAAGCTTGAATCAACACTATACAGGGACAAACTTATTCCTGTACTTAGCCCTAACAAAATTGCTCAGGTTCTAATAAGTCAGTCCATGACAATCCCCATGGCTATTTTTATTATATTGATGCTAGGCGGTTCAATGGTTATTACATCAATGGGCCTCGAAAAAGAGAACAAAACCCTTGAAACACTTCTTACTATGCCCGTAAATCGCACTACAATTGTAATGGGTAAACTGCTTGGAAGTGCAATTGTCGGACTTATTATGGCCGCCCTTTATCTGGTTGGTTTTAAATTTTATCTTTCATCATTGGAGGCGGGAACAGTAAACCTGGCTGCTCTGGGTCTCAGTCTCAGTATTTTTGACTACTTACTTGTGGGGCTGAGTCTGTTTGTATCTCTTGTTTTCGGCCTCGCTATGGCAATGCTTCTCGGTATCATGGCAAGAGATTACAAAAGTGCACAGATCCTCACATACCCAATTATGGGCCTTGCAATAATTCCGATGTTTTTCACAATGTATAAGGATTTGAATACTGTTTCACTCGTAATGAAATATTTTATGTACGCCATTCCTTTTACACATCCCATGACAGCTATGCGTTCTCTCACTTTTGATGCCTGGGGAGCAGTAGTTGCCGGAATCGTATATAATCTGATTCTTTCTGGAATTCTTATCGCGGTGATTGTAAAGATATTCAAAACTGATAAACTCATCACGGGAATTATGCAGTTCAGAAAAAACTGAGTATAATTTTCTAAAACATGGTCACTTTTGATAAAATTTGATTCTCAGTTACGCAATTTCGCGAAGCGGAATGCAATAGAGGGCAAATGTTTATCGTGTTTTAGAATATTGACAACTTCGAAAATTTACTTTTCCGGAGGATTTTTATGAGAAAATTGTTAGTCATTATTGCCTTATTTTTTGTTTTTTCCTGTGATGATGACGGTAAAGAAACTTTTGGTAAACCATGCAGCGAAAGTACTGTCTGTGAAGGCGTTTGTAATATTGGGCTGCCTGATGGAATGTGCACAGAAGTCTGCAATGATCAAGCACCATGTAATCAGGGCGTATGCGTTGATTTTAATGATACCGAAGCATACTGTCTTCCATCTTGCGAAGCTAACTCGGACTGCCGACAGGGGTATAGTTGCATTAACTTCTTCTGCGCTCCTTTACAGGATGCCGGTGGCCAGTGTGATGATGACAGTGATTGCGTCGAATGTGAGGATTCTGAATCCTGCCCGGATCAAAAAGAAATTAAATGCATGGAAAACATCTGTGCTTTTAACTGCAGAGATCAATCCGAGTGCCCTGACGGAACCGTTTGTGCACTGAGTGAGGGAGATTACTGGTGCATCGGAATCTACTTCCAGCAGGGGGAAGGAACCGCCGGCGAGCCTTGTCCGGATGGCACATGTGCTTCTGGATTTACCTGCCTTAATGATTTTCCTGCATCAGAAACTGGGGCATTTTGCTCCAATGAATGTACAACTTCCAGAGAATGTCCTCCGGATATGACATGTCGTAACTATGCTGATTCCGAGGCTGCCTGGTGCATTCCAAGGGGTTGGTGTGAGGACTGTGATCTTGATTTTCAGTGCGGTTTTTCAACGGATTTATGCGTTTTGAATGAGTCAGGGTCTTCTTTCTGCGGCTCAGACTGTGATCCTCAGGTCAGTGGCACATGTCCCATTGATTCCGAGTGTTCTGAAGTTTTTCTTTGCACTGAAAATGACAGATGGGTAACTGATTGCGATTCAGCTTGCACGGGAGAGTGTGCTGAGACGGATGCTCCTGTCTATCAATGCCTTAATTCATGGCGTAGTTGCACGGGGGATGGCACGCTTTGTTCACCGTGTAAATATGATGCGCAGTGTGAAGTCGGTAGCAATTGTGTATTTATACCTGAATCGGGAAACTCTATATGTGCCTCAACTTGTTCATATTATACAGATTGTCCAGACGGTTACATCTGTGAAGAAACAGCAACAGAACAGAATTCCTGTGTGCCCAGAACCGGTTCCTGTGTTGACTCCAGTGGAGACAGGACTCAATGCGAAATATGCGCCGATGATGCAGACTGTTTACGTGGAAAATGTCTTCCTTTGAACGGTTCCGAATTCAGTTACTGTCTGGATTTTTGTGATAATAATGCGGAATGTGGTTTTTATTCCCAGTGCACACAACTGAGCGTTGACAGCATGGAGTACAGCCTTTGTGTTCCCAATGAAACAACGCTTGACTGCACCCAAACGGCACAATGCCTTGAACTATGCCCATCGGGCCCATCGTCTTGTACAACAGGTCCTGTATACTGCCAGTAGGAGTTTGTAATTGGATTTAAAAGAGTTCCCTGTTCTCTATGTGGACGATGAAGAAGACAATCTGGACGTTTTCCGGTTTAACTATCGACGTATCTTCAATATTCACACTGCTTCCAGTGGAGAAGAAGCCCTTTCCCTTGTTGAAAAAAAAGATTTTGCTGTGGTAATCACAGATCAACGAATGCCCAAAATGACCGGCTTGGATTTTCTTGCGCGAGTTAAAGAGATAAAGGCCGAAACTCTGGGAATTATTCTTACTGCATATCGCGATCCCGATGTTCTGATAGATGCTATCCGACTCGGCAGTGTTTATCGTTTTTTGACAAAGCCTTTCAATTCTGAAGAACTTAAAGCGGCCATAACACAAGCGATTGAAGTGTGGCATCTGAAAAGGAAAAATCAGGAACTTGAAAGAAAACTTTCTGAATATACGCACTATCTTGATAATCAGGTTCATGCCCAGTATGATTTCGGCAACATCATAGGGTCATCAAAATCACTACTTAAAGTCCTTGATAACATAGAAAAAGTAGCTCCTACGAGTTCAACGGTTTTACTTCGCGGCGAAACAGGTACGGGCAAGGAATTGATAGCCCATGCGATACACTTGAACTCAAATCGGGCTGCGGATCCTTTTGTGCGGGTTAACTGTGCTGCACTTGCCAGTGGGATCCTCGAATCCGAGCTTTTTGGTCACGAGCGCGGTGCATTTACCGGTGCTGTTTCCCGACGAATGGGTCGTTTTGAAATGGCGGACCGCGGTACGTTGTTTCTAGATGAAGTAGGCGATTTGCCGATGGATATTCAGGTTAAACTCCTCCGGGTGCTACAGGAAAGAGAATTTGAGAGGGTAGGCGGGGAAGAAACTATTAAGGTTGATGTAAGACTCATTAGCGCAACTCATAAAAATTTGGAAGATTTAGTTTCAAAAGGTCTTTTCCGGCAGGACCTCTACTATAGATTGAACGTATTTCCCCTCGAGTTGCCCCCTTTACGAGAGCGAAGAGACGACATCAGAGAATTGGTGAATCATTTTGTAGAAAAATATTCAACAGTAACAGGCAAACTAGTGCGCAAGGTTGAACAGGAATTCTTCCGAGCGTTGGACTCATATGATTGGCCGGGGAATGTGCGTGAACTTGAAAACCTGATTGAACGAGCAATGATTCTTTCAACTGACGGAATTCTCTCCATGAAAGATCTTCGGTTCGGTCCAGGGTTTGAAATGCCTGCAATATCTACTTCCCGAACGACCCTCGCCCTGGATTCAGAAATCAACGAAACGGAAAAATCCAGGATAATTAGAGCTGTTGAAGAATGTCGTGGAAACATGGCTCAAACTGCCAGAAAGCTTGGAATCAATCGCACAACACTGTACTATCGCATGAAAAAGCATAATCTTGAGTATCTACAGAATGCAAAATGGCAGGGCTAGGATGACGGGCAGAAAATCATTTTATATAGTCGCACCCATGATTCTGTTCATCATCATTTTCTCTCTGTTAATTATCTGGCTCTTTGTTCTGAATCGAAAAAAGGGAGCTTCAGACGAAACAACTCTTCAGAGCATCAATCTCAAGACTATGGACACACCAGAGCTTAAACCCTTTGTTTGGAAAAAGTATATAAATACAACGGCGGCCCGTGAACGAAATGGCGTGTTTGAGCAGGTTCTGGATAATGGAACAATAATTCGATATTCAATTGATCCCTGGTTGCAGCAAAAAGCAGATTCTATTTTATCTCACTTTAAAATACCTTGGGCAGCAGTTTTTATGTACTCAATCAAGGATGGCCGAATTCTGGTTTTTAAGGGGCGATCTGAAAAAGATAAAAGACTGACTGATTTGGAATTGATAACAAAGGCCTGGGCACCCGGTGCAAGTGTTTTTAAAGTTGTTAGTGCAAGTGCCCTTCTTTCAACAGGAGCTGTGAATGTTACTGACACCTGGTGTTATCATGGCGGTTCCCATCGCCTGACTTCCAAACTTCTGGTTGAGAATCCAGCTAAAGATAATAAATGTGTAAATCTTCCCATGGCCTTAGCACAAAGTGCCAACGTTGTATTTGCCAGATTGGGTAAACGATATCTTACAAGAAAATCGTTACTTTATCACGCTTCATCGTGGGGATTTCACATGGATTTCAATTTTATTCTTCCTGTTGAAAAGAGCAGGATAAAGATCCTTGCCCGTGATGAAAACGCAGTTGCCTTCACCGCTGCTGGATTCGGGGAGGTTACTCTCAGTCCATTTCACGGAGCCTGGATGATGAGCATCGCGGGAAATGATGGTATTCCTGTTTCTCCCTGGCTCGTTGAGTCTGTAAAATCATCAGAAAATAAAATTCTATTTTCTCATAAACCTGAAGGAACGCCGCAGGGAAGGGTAATTTCATCTACACAGGCAGCAAGTCTCAGGAAAATGCTGGAACTTACAGTTACTTCAGGTACTGCAAGGGACGCATTTTATAAAGTAGATGAAGCGAGATATAACTTTACTTGCGCAGGGAAGACAGGAACCCTGGCTCGGACAGAGCCTGAATATCTCGAATATTCTTGGTTTACAGGATATGCCCCAGCGGATAAGCCTGAAGTTGTATTTGCTGTGGCACTTATTAACCCAGCGAAATGGCGAACGAAAAGTATTTTTGTGGCTGCCACCATGTTAAAATTGTACTTTGAAAAATACCACAAGGAGAAATCCGGATGAACATTCTTTTTGCAATACTTTTGACTGCTACACCTTGCAATGGAAAATGGCTTGCAAACGTTGAGGCGGGCGAGGTAAGATTAATGATAGGCAAAACGGTACTGAAAAAAGGGAAAGCTCCGGCTCGTTTATCAAGTATTCAGAAATGTAATTACAATCCCGCACAGAAGCTACTTTATATATCCGGAAACGGTATCGCTTGGTTTTTCTACTACAGTCCAGGGCCCCTGAAACTTTCCAAAGCTATTCATGAAAGTGGGGAAATGGCTGAAGAAGAGGGACTTTCTTACGATTCCAGCAGTCTTTCAATATTTCGAAATGATGATGGCAGTATGTTGTGTGGTGGACTGAGTACTAAAAACCGTCTTCTAAAATGGGATGGAAAAACCGGTACTTTTTTACCTTCCCGCGAGGTTTCTTTTACGCTCCCGGCATCCGCTGCAAGAATTAAAGCACAGGAAGGGCCGGCTCTTAATATAAAAGCAAGCCCCTTAATTAAATGGAAAGCAGATATTGCCAGTGGTGATATTAAAGAAGGTGAAGAAACAGCCTCTCCCCTTCGCCTGACAGATAATAATGCTGTTTCCGTATGGCGAGGCAATCTAAGGAAAAATTCTTTTTTTACATTCTCTTCCATGAAAACCCCATTTCCATTACGTATGCTTCGAATATTTCCTGGTAATTACAGCTCACTTGAAGCCCTGAAAAAGGATGCCAGGATAAAGTCATTTTACATTATCGCAGATAAAAAAGTTTTTCATGTGACTGTTCCCTGGAAGAATATTACTTCCGCAAGTCTTAAACAACCCTGGATAGTTAAATTTCCTGAAAATGTGAAGGCATCGTGTGTTTCAATTATAGTAGAAAATATGACGGCAGGAAAAGCCGGTGCCCTTTCGGAAGTAACATTATACACATCCCTCGATTACAACCCCAAATGGCCCGCTGAAGCGATCCGCGCCTACAATGATGGCACTCTTCATGTAAAAAATCTGAAGACTCTTCTTCTCAGTTTAGATGATGTTTTACTCTCAAACCTTATTTCTGAATATCCTGATTTTAAATTAAGAAAGATTCTTCTTGAAATCGCTTTCCGAAAGCAAAACGATATATTCGTTGCCGAAGCACTTAAAGCATTAGGCTGGGCTAAGGGTCAATTTCTTCAGTCAGTTGAAACCTTTTTAATTAAAAATAACAGTTCAAAGGGTCTTCTTGAGATTATTAATAATCAGAAATCTGATTTGGACTACAGACTCAGGTCTCTTTCGGTTTACCTTCAGAAACCCGATTCAGATAAAAAAGTTTCAAAAATGTTCCTGGGCAATGGTGACAAACTCGATTTTGAAGCGAGGAAAGTCCTCGCAAAAGTAATCAGAAGAGAAAACCGCGCTGTATTTATCAAGGGAATGTGTTCTGAGCCATCCGGGGCTCTTTACTGGCTTATTGGGAAGTGGGTTAAAAATGATTCACAGTTGAAAGATGCCAGTGTTGAGTGTTTAAAAACAATGAAATCTAAAAAGCTTTCAGTTATCTTGAGATGGTTGTTTGCGGCAAGAAATTCCAAGTCACCTGCTTTAATTCCCACTGTCAGAGCTCTGTATAAAGAGTTTGACAACTCTGCCCTTCGTTCAGAAGCCATTCGTACTTTGATTATATTAAATGATCTTGGATTTGTTCGACAAAAACTCCAGAATTTTAATCCTGCAACTATGTTCACAGCTATAAGTTTCTGGCCCGAAAATCAATTACCGCCGGAGATTATGAGCGTTTTCAATTCTTCCTGGAGTATACTTCGCAAGGCAATACTTGTCCATGCAGGGTCCCGATGCAGTACAGACTTGGAAAAAATGCTCATATCAATTATGGACAAAGGTGAAAGAGATTATTACACTTTTGTCACGTCATTTACAAATACCTGCAATCTTAAAAATACTTCAGACTCAATGCTGAAAGCTATGAAAAAAGAAAAAGATCCTGGTTTATTCGCGCTTTTGGGTGACAGTCTTGCTCGTCAGAATAATCCCCTGGCCAGAGACATTATCCTGAATAAAGTTGAAAAGATGTATGCTCAATATAAGAAAAAAGGATTCGATGACGGGTCTTATGCTTTTTCGTTAATGCTCAGAGCTCTTGACAGGTTTGGTAACAAATCTGATGATGCAGTCTTTATTAAAATTGCTGAAATGAATGCGCCTGTTCATGTGATTGATATTCTCCGTTCCATATTGTCGAAAAGATGTCCATTGGGTATTGACAAACTATTGAACTTGAGGAAAACCATGAAATATAACAGATATTTTATTGATGTGAGCCAAAACTGCCGGAGAAAATAAAATGAAAATCACTTTAATAGCTTTAGTTTTTTTTTTGAACGCTTGTGATGACACGAGTAGTTCCTCTAATAATGCTACAAATAACAATAATAGCAATAATTCAAATAATACCAATAACATAACCGAATGCAGTAATGGTGAGTTTCGGTGTCTGGGAAATCTTCTTCAGGCATGCACTGAAGGGGTCTGGGTTGATGACAGGATTTGCGGTACAGGGGATGAGCCTCCTATTTGCGTTGAAGATTCTGGTCAATGCCTCAATTGCACTACAGTATCGGGAGGCTGCGGGGAAGATGGTAATATTTATGATTGTGATTCCTCTGGAAATACGACTTCTGTAAGAAAAGAATGCCCGGAAGGAGAAGGGTGTATAATGGATAAAGGTCTGGCAGTCTGCGATAACGCATGTGGAAAAGCAATTTCAGACAGAAGTTATCGGGGTTGTGAGTTCTATGCCGTGACATTATTAAACACTAGAATTGAGCAGGTTTTTAATAATAATTTTGGGATCGCTGTTAGCAATTCAAACGACGCAACAACTTTACTCAAAGTGACGACAGATACCGTTATACATGAAATTGCAATTAGACCCATGTCCGTGGAAATACTCCTCCTGCCTTATATTAATAATATAAGAATGGGGATGTTTGATGGAGCTATGTGGCCATTTAATTCTGGTGTCTATCCAGAGCAATCTTACAGGATTGATACGGATTACCCTGTCACCGTTTATCAATTTAATCCATATGATTTCGAATACTCAGGGATATCTTCAAACTCCAATGATGCTTCTTTATTATTACCTGCATCAGTTTTTGGTACTAAATACAGTGTTCTCACAAGAGGAAACACTGCAATTAAGAGACAGACTACTAACTACAGTGCAGAGCCAGGATTTACTGCTGTAGTCGCGGCTTACGATAATACATCAGTGATTTTCTCAACCACAGCCTGGATTGCCGCAGATGGAGCCGGTTTAATTCCAGAAACAGGCCCCGGCGGCAACGTTACTGTTACTCTCAATAAAGGGGATGTTCTTCAACTTGTAGGAAAAAGTAACTTGACTTTCGATGAGTGTGCTCAGTTGGAAACAGCGGAACTGTCTGGCCCTGATGAAGAACTCTTTGAATACTGCAATCCTGGTCCACAATATGATTTTACTGGAAGTATTATTACTTCTGATAAACCAGTTGGAGTTTTCGCTGGGCATAACTGTGGTTTTGTACCATTTGATTACAGGGCGTGTGATCATCTAGAAGAAATGTTAATGCCCGAAAGTACTTGGGGTAAACGATTTTTCATAGCCCAAACACATCCCGTAGAACCTCTCACGAGCGAGACCAATGTAGTAAGGATTCTGGCGGGTGGTGATGCCCCGGTCACGGTAACCTGGGACCTTCCCGGAGCTGAACCAAGAGTGCTTCAGCCCGGAGAATTCTTTGATATTCAACCAGCGGCGGGGTATCATTTTGAACTCAATTCTACTGGCCCTGTATCCGTTGGCAAATTCACCGTTGGTCAGAAATTCTGGACTGATGTGCAATCAAGCAGTGGAGATCCATCATTTGGTCTGGTAGTACCCACTGAACAATTCAGAAATGAATATTCTTTTGTGGCACCGCTCAGTATGACTGTAAATTATGTGAATGTAATCAGTCGTATTCCCGGGCCACAGAACGATTTGATTATGCTTGATGGTAATCCAATAACTGAAGATATGTTCGAAGAAATTGGCTCCGGTTATGGCGTCGCGCGTATCGAACTGCCTCTCAGCGGTGGAGCGCACAAGATTTTCTCATCTGATGGAACTACCTATTTTGGAATTGAAGTATATGGATTTGCGAATTATACATCTTATATGTATCCCGGTGGTCTTGATCTCAAAGTAATTACCGTTCAATAAATATTCTTCCATCAAATCCCCTCATCCTTCCAATGAGCATGGACGAAAATTTAGAAACTGCAGTTTTTTGATAAAAAAAGAAATAAACTTTATAGTTCCTTTGTTTGAATGTTTTGTTTATTAAGGCGTAAGTGCAACCATGAAAATTTTATTGCTGATTTCTTTTATTCTCTCAACAAATGTTAAAGCTCAGGATAATTCAAAAAATTCCTTAAAAAATTCCTCAAAAAAGGTCACAACGACTAACGAAAAAAAGAAACCAACGAAGAAGGCTCCAGTTTCTGTTCAGAAGATAAAAAAAGTAGAAAAACGCAATGTTTATGGAGGCCGGCACTGGCGTCTAGAAGTTCCGGGAAAGGGCCCTGTTCACGTATGGATACCCAAAGGCTACAATCGAAAGCGCGGGGCCGGCATGGTTATCTACGTCCATGGATACCACACTACTGCTGATAAAACTTGGGAAAATCACAAATTGGGGCTCCAATTTAAAAATAGTAAGCAAAATGCCATGTTTGTTGTCCCGGAAGCTCCCCAGAATATGAATGAAGCTGTGGTATGGGATAGTCTCTCTTCTTTAAAGAAATCAATTCAAAAAGCCAATATAAGGCTTCCGTCCGGGCCGACTATAGCCATCGGACACAGTGGTGCTTTCCGCACGATTGCCAGTTGGGTCGACAACAGGTTTTTAAGTCGAATTATTCTACTTGACGCAATGTATGGAGGGCAGAAAGCCTGGGAAGACTTTATAACTTCCGGAAAGAAAACTTCTTCTCACAAATTGATTATTCTTGGGAAGGATACTGCTGATAAGGGTAAATCATTTGCAAAAAAATTCCCACGGGCAAGAATACTCAAGAAAATGCCTAAATCATTTTACGGCTTTCCGAAGAATATAAGAGGCGGAGCTTTTAAAGTTCTTTTTATCAAAACAGAAATTTCACATTCTGCTATCGTTACAAGTATGAGTGTTATTCCCGTCCTTTTGAGACTTACTCCCCTCAAACCACTCTGATTTTCTTCGTTTCCTTTTCGGATTAAAAACTTCTTCTTAGCGAAGCGAATTACTTTGTCACGCTCAATTCAGTAGGAAATTTCCCGGTTAGGGCGCCAAAGAATAACAGTGTGGCCACGGAGTGCGATTAATTGCGAAAGAGATTCATCCGCAAGTATCTGTGCCATTTCATGTTTTTCTTCCGGTTCATGCATGCGAACTTTTATAAGTTCGTGCGAAAACAGTGCCTCATTTACTGCACTGATAACGCCATCAGTAATTCCATCAGTACCGACGATGACAATTGGACTAAGGCTGTGGGCTTGAGCTTTGAGTTTCTGTCTCTCTGCAGGAGTCAAAGTTGGAGCTTTAAGTGCAATTCGCTCAGGAGCAGCTTTCTTTTCCTCTCGAGGCTTTACAGTTTTTACAGGTTTAGTTTTCAGTGGAGATGGTTTAACGCTTCTCAGAGGATGTCTTTTCTTTTTTTTATCTGCCATAATATTTCCAATCCATTAGGAATTTAACTACCATAAAATTATAACCTGACATGCAGGCGAGGGCTGTTCGGAGTTATTGTGAAATGTACAGAACATGAAATATTCACGAAAATACATAAAAACCGAAAGTCGAAGAGTGTTTAATGGAAAAGGGTTAAAAATTCAAGGCTTTTTTCAAACACTTTTCCGTTGAGACCGCTTTCGGGTTAAAAAGATAGAAAACAAATTATGATGAGTGCCCTATTGAATAATATTTCCCAAATACAACAATATCGTATTACTCAGGATACGAACTAGCCGCTTGTGGAATAAATGGATCGAAACGGGAAAAGTACTTGTTTTCATCCTGCCATTTGTAATTATGCTTTGATGTTGAATGTTTATGTCCTGATCCTGTTACCTGTTTCCCTGACTACCTGTGTCCCTGTTTAAAATTTCAGGGAAACAGGGAATCAGTAGCAGTAACAGGAAAACAGGGGGCTCATTCCTGAAGCATTTCTTTAAACCGAGTCACTGTTTTATTACTCAGGAAGCAGTCCAGCTAAAAATTCTTTTTGAGATATTCGACGCCGTTTCGGAAGAAGCGGATGCCTAGACCTTCTTCTGGCAGATTAATTCGGGTCCATTGAGGATGATTAGTGCGATGATTGAAGGCTTCGGGGTGGGGCATAAGTCCGAAAATTCTTCCTGATGCGTCACAAAGACCTGCGGCTCCGAAAAAGCTTCCGTTGGGGTTATATGGATATTCTTCCGTTGAAATGAGAGTTTCCGGATGAATATATCTAAGTGGAATCAGATATTCCGATTCTATACGGGACTTTATTTCTTCATCGCCAAACAATAGTCTGCCTTCACCATGACGAATTGGAAGATCAATTATGTCAATGCCGCGTGTAAAAATACATGGAGATTTTTCTTCAACCCGGCACTTAACCCACCGGGCCTCAAAGCGACCACTGAGATTATGAGTAAGTGTAACTGTCTGACCAGATTGAGGAAATGGAAGTAGCCCCATTTTAACAAGTAACTGAAAACCATTACAGATTCCGACTATTATTCCACCGTTATTAATGAAAGTATCCAATTGCTCACGGAATGGAGGTTTACCCGCTCCAGGTTTTCCATGGGTAAGTCGGTGAGCCATGGCTTTAGCGCTCCCAAGGTTGTCCCCATCAGCAAAACCACCCGGGAGGCAAAGAAAATTATAGTCGCTGATAGAGGCTTTTCCCTCGAGAAGCTCCCATATTGTAATAATATCAGTCGAATCAGCGCCTGCCATATTCAGTGCTGCAGCAGATTCTTTTTCACAGTTTGTTCCATTGCCGGAAATTATAATAGAGCGAACTTTCATGATATCTCCATTTCCGAAAATACTTCGTCCAATCTCGCCAGGCGAAATGGAAGCATAAGCGAAAATATTGTACGTTAACCAGTTCGTGTCCTTTAATTCGCTTCGCGAAGGATTTTATTAAAAATCCTATCAGGCCACTATTAATATTTTGACCATTATTTTATATCAAGAGGCTTATGCCAACTGTTATAAAGGTCGTCGATTCCTTCCTGCACAAGACAGGATTTCCCGGAATTAATAATTAATTTACTTGAATCCGTAACTTTACCGACACAGGACAGAATTGTTTTATCCTCAAAAAATTGCTCAAATTCTTTTGATTTTTCAGTACAAACAGTAACTATAAATCGCCCCGGTGTTTCGCTGTATAGTGCATCAATTGGGGAAAGTTGGTCAATTCGGGGTACAGAAACTATATCTATTTCGCATCCACATCGACCTGCAATAGCTTTTTCTGCAATTGCTACCGCAAGGCCACCATCAGAAATGTCATGACAGCTTTTCACTGTTCCTGCAACTATCGCACGGTGGAGTTGACGGTAATATTTAATGAATTCTTTAGTATTAACACGCGGGATTCTCGTATCCTTTGTATTGAACTCCAGAGAAAATTCCGATTGTCCATGCTCGGGTTTAGTCACACCAATAATATAAATCTGGTCATCAGGAGATTTAAAATCCATGGAGATAGCCTGATCAGCTCTGAGTTTTCCGACAATAGAAATCAATAGAGTAGGGGGAACGGAAATTACTCTGTTATCCACTCTCGCATCATTTTTCATGCTGTCTTTTCCGCTTATAAGCGGGATTGCCCACGATGAGCAGATTTCCAGAAGAGCTTTGCCACTGCGAACAAGGGACCCAAGTTTGGCTTTATGATTATCCGCTCCAGGAAGTGGATCCGGCCAGCAGAAGTTATCCAGTGCAGCAAAAGTGTCAGGATTGCCTCCAACGCTGACAGCATTGCGCACTGCTTCATCAAAGGAATTCAATGTCATATCCCATGCATCAATATCGCTGTATCGAGGAATTATTCCATTTGATATGCATACAGCTTCCATACTGCTTAAAAAGGGTCTGATTACAGCGGCATCGGAAGGCCCGTCATTTTTAATTCCCATGAGGGGCTTTATTACACTTGTGCCTTTTACCTCATGGTCATATTGCCGTACCCAGTATTCTTTTGATGCTATGTTGAGTCTTCTAAGCAGTCGATGAAGGACTTCACCATGAGGAGGAATGCTTGAGAAATCACCGACTTCCCTCGTGGGCGTGGTCCACTCTGCCGTTAGACGCATCGGAGGCAGCCCATCGTGAAGAAAATCCATTTCTAAAAGACCAGCGACTTTTTCATCGTAATAAAACTCAAGAAAGCCATTTGATGTAAATTCGCCGATGACTGTAGATTCAACGGACATGGATTCAGATAATTTAAGAAATGCATCAATTTTTTCCTGAGGAACGGCAACTGTCATGCGCTCCTGACTTTCACTTACAAGAATCTCCCAGGGATCCAGTCCTTCATATTTCAAAGGTACCAGTGCCAAGTCAATGGTGGCACCTCCTGTAAACTGAGCCATTTCTCCTACACTGGAGGATAGACCACCAGCGCCGTTATCAGTTATTCCTGAATAAAGTCCAGAATCTCTAGCGCGAATAAGAAAATCAAACATTCTTTTTTGGGTGATGGGATCCCCTATCTGAACGGCACTGGAAGGGCTTTCTTCGTGTAATTCCTCCGATGAAAAGGTTGCACCGTGGATTCCATCCATTCCCACTCGCCCCCCGCACATGACTATCAAGTGACCTTTTTCCGGATATTTTTCAAATCCATCGCGACCATGGAGTTTTATGGGAACAATTCCGCCAGTTCCACAGTATACGAGTGGTTTTCCCATATATCGGTCATCAAAAACAACGGAACCATTCACCGTTGGGATTCCAGACTGATTTCCACCATGTTCGACACCTTCTCTAACGCCTTCGAGAATTCGCATGGGGTGCAAAAGTCCCGCTGGCACTTCTTCAGTCATGAATGGATTTGCGAGGCAGAACACATTTGTGTTGAAAAGCAGCTCTCCACCCATGCCTGTTCCAAAGGGATCACGGTTGACTCCGACAATCCCCGTAAGTGCTCCGCCGTAAGGATCAAGTGCAGATGGACTGTTGTGAGTCTCAACTTTGAAAACGAGGCCATAATCTTCGTTAAATTTGATTACGCCGGCATTATCTTTAAAGACACTCAAACAGAAATCATTTTCTCCAAGATTTTTCCTGGCAGCTTCCGTTGCACCACGTATGAAAGTTTTAAAGACGCTATTAATTGTGTCCTTTTTACCATCTTCAGTATATTCAATAATTGCATTAAATATCTTATGTTTGCAGTGTTCTGACCATGTCTGGGCAAGGCATTCTATTTCAATATCAAGGGGATGTTCTGGAAGTCCAAGAGATTGACGAACTTCGATGATATCAGGTCGTTGAAAATGCTCCCTTATCAGTGTCAACTCATTTACACTCAACGCCCATACGTTTTTTCTGGAAAGCCAGGCGAGTTGTTCATCAGATACATCAAGATCAATGGGCGCCAGTACCGGAGTGTGGTTCAAATTTACCACGGGAGGATTAGCTGTAAGGGATTTACTGTTTTTAAATTCATCCCTTGAGGCTATTCTTATTCTTTGAATCAATGTGTTTGCAAAAAATTCCACCGCAAGGGAGTGAATGTCAGAGATATCAAGATTTCCTTTAATTCTATACTGATACCCGGAATAGACATGGGGACATTCATTGATTCCAATATTCATTAGTATGGCCAGGGCTTCCGTTGCAGTTCGCCCTTCATTGTCAGTGACTCCTGGCTTAAAATCAACTTCAACCAAAAAGTCGAAATCAGATGAGATATGCCCATTGATACAGTATTCACTGGTAATTGGATCACAAAGTGCACTTTTGCAAAATAAATCAAGTATTTCAATAGGAATATCGTCGTCAATAATGTAAGTTCTAAGGACTCTGATATCTTCGACGGGGCGAGGAAATTGTTTCTCAAGCCTGCTCATCCATTTGTGACCTGCGGGATCAATTATATGATTTTTTAATCCGGTTTCTATTCTGACTGGCATTGGGAACCTCCCAGCCGCCAAATAAAGTATTGCTGCCATAAAGTCAATACTGATATTCAAGTAATGGATATTACAGATGTTAATGGACCAAAAAAAAAGGAAATTGATCTTAAGTTAAAAATTCCAGTGAATTTACCGAATAATCTTTCATAGAGTACAGAGGTTTATATATGTTTTTTCATATTCTGCTTTTTATTTCGTCTTATTTTCAATTACAGAATCTGCCCGCTGGTTCAGGGCAGGGGGCAAAAAATGGTCGTTTTGACAAATACGAGCAAATTTCACGCATGGGAATTGTAGTTGCCGGCAGAAGATACATTTCAAGAAAAGATACCAGTGGCAGAATGTTTACACTTCTGATTACCGGTAAACCTGAGGAATCTATCTTTCTTGATGAGTTCCCTGAATCTATGGGGTATATGGAAATAATACCCGAAATGGGTCCTCTCACACGAGTAAATTTTATTTTCACCAGGCCCGATACTGAAGTCACAGAGCGACTTAACGGGCCGGAACTTTCCCTTGAGTTTGGAGTAATCCGTAAAGAACAAAGACTGAAAAATTATATCCGTGATTCCCTCAAGCGTCCCATGGTTGAGATTCCGGAACTAAAAATGAAACCATATCCAGAAATACGGCAGTTGATAGAAATTGGTAGTTATGAAGAGGCTTTGAGTACGCTTCAGGCTCTATCAATAGGTCATGGAAATGGTTTAAGAGACTTACTTCTAGGTGATGTTAATCTGATACTCGGTCGCATAGCAACGGCTAAACGATCATATAGTGGAGTAATAAAACGCTTTGGCAATTTTTATTTTTCTGCTTTGAGTAAAGCCAGACTGTACGCAATAACCATGCTGCTCGAAAACTTTAAGCCGGAAACCGGGACTATTGAAGCACAGTTAAGTGCCCTGAAACCCCAAAATGTCCAGGATATGGCTCGCATTGAATTTGCAATTACTATGCAGATGAATGAGAAGGCGAAAGATGCGTTGCGCCTTTTGATTCCAGTAACGGATCCCGTAGCGACTCTTTATCGACAGAATCTGGCAACACGAACAGTAAGGTTGAATCACGCTGCACGCAAGTATGCCCCTCTCAGTCTTTTTTGTAGTCATAACGAGGGATTACTTAAACTTCATCCTCAACGTAGAGAAATGATTTTAAAATGCTCACACTCATTTTACGAGATGGAACAGTTCAGTAAAGCAGTCAGTTTGCTGCAGGAAGAAATCAGAACTCATGGAAACTGGCGTAAAAATGATGTTCATGCGGAAAAACTCTATTATATGCTCACAAAGGCCTTTTTCGCTGCAGGAAATCTTTTCAAGTCTGAAGCAACTGCTCGCTTTTATCTTGAAAATAAAGGAAATGATGCACCTAGAGAATGGGAAGTATGGGAAATATTCGCTAAAATTCTTTTGGGTAAAAATCGTGTCACTGCGGCGGCAACAGCTTTATCAACAGCACTCAGTCGGATTTGGTGGAAATCCCGTGTTGACGACCTATCCCATCGTTACGTAGAAATAATCGAAAAAACATCAAATCCAGATGCGATGGAGACACTTCTTAAAACTATTCTGGACCTCATAAATGTTGGGAAAAAACTTGAAAAAACGATTCTTCGGGCTGTGAAACTCCTGGACAAATCTGATCGAATTGAGAAATCTGTGGAATTTATGGAAAAAGTTAAAAATCCCGGAAGTTACTTTCTTGTGGAGCTAAGCCGCAAATATCAACTGATGGGGGATACTATCAATAATATTCTTACTCTGGAAGAAGCTATGCTGGCAGGAGGTAAGTGGGGAGGGGTTGCCGAAAGAGAGCTTAAGCTAATGCAGCATCAATCCGCTGTAGATAAGAAAAAGATGAATGAAGTCAAAAAAATCATAAACACAGGGAATCAATAACAGGAACAAGCACGCAATTTCAGTATTGAAATTGAATGTTTACGCCCTGCTAGCCTGTAAAAAATAATCAGGAACGCAGGGAATAATCAAGAAGGCTAGCGGAATGCCACAGATGTGCTCATTCCTTCAGTCTTTCTTTAAAACGAGTACTTATCTCATTTTTTACTCTGTAACCGGTCCGGATTTCAATAAAATTCCGAGGTCAGTTAATTTCCGGACACGAAGTATTTCAATTTTAGACAATTTGTATATTATATATGATTGCCGGGACACTCCGGCCTTGCGGGAAAATTGGACATGAATGAAACTTCCGAATTGCTTAATAAAATAGATTCCCTCGAAAAAGAACTCGAAGAAATGAAAATTCAACTGGATAAGTCACGAAATTGCAGGGAAAATCTATCTCAGGCAATGAGAATGCTACCAATTGTAATTTGTGAGTTAGCTCCTACCACAAGAATTCTAGAAGTAAGTGAGGGGGGGCTTGAACTTTTCGGGTATTCACAGACTCATCTGGAAAAAGGTCTTTATGGGATGGATTTATTTTCCAATGAGGATAAACCAATAATTGGCCAACAAATTGAAGATATTAAAAACGGAAGGCAGTTTACACCTCAGGAGTACAGAATAAAAAGAGGTGATGGTTCCTGGGCTAACGTTGTAATATCCTCAAAAGCTCACTTCAAAAATGGAACTTTTTCCGGTTTTCGGATAATTCTCGTGGATGTTTCTGATCTCGAAATGTACAAACGCAAAATTGAATCCACAAACATGAGTTTTCGCCATTTTGCAGATCTGATTCCTCAAACAGTTTTTGAAACGGATCAGAATGGATATTTTACATTCTGCAATGAGGCAGCCGAGCGTACTTTTGAATATGCTTTGGATGATTTAAGGAAAGGCGTACATGTTCTGGATGTTATCGCTCCCGAAGAACAGGAAAAAGCAGCATCGAATATTAAAAGAATTGAAATGGGAATGGAAGCATCAGAGCACGACTATATTGCCATTAAAAAGTCAGGCGTACGTTTCCCGGTAACTGTTTACAGCAGTCTTATTGTTGAAAACGGACAAATTAAAGGCATCCGCGGAATTCTCCTTGATATGTCCTCCAGGTTTGAGGCAAAAAATAATGAATTAAAAGTGGAAGCCCAACTTTTCGATGTTCAAAAAATGGATGCTGTTGCCCGAGTTGCGAAAGGAGTCGCCCACGATTTCTTCAATATTCTGACGATTATAATCAGCGGGATCGAACTTATTCAGGAGAAAATTTCTTCAAACCGCCGACTTTTCGAGGAACTCGAAGATATCAAACAAAGTGCACACCGTGGAAGTTCACTCATCAGCAAACTGATGGCATTTTCCACTAAGCAGATAATTAGTCCCCGTTCAGTAAATCTTAATGAATTAATTCATAAAAGCAGTGATTTACTGAGATCTCTGTGTGGAGAGAATATAAACCTTAAAATCGAACTTGATGAAAAGATAAAAGACATATTTATTGATGAATTGCAACTTGAACAGATTATTACTAATTTAGTAATCAATGCCAGAGAGGCAATCACAGATTCAGGCACAATAGCCGTAAGTACCGGTATGGCTCTTGTCGAGGAACACGAAATACCAATTCATCTTCCCCATGACCGCAATGAATTTGCGCTATTACAGATTACAGATACGGGTACAGGCATTGAACCTGACATCCTGAATTCTGTCTTTGAGCCCTTTTTTACTACAAAAACTAATTCCAGCGGTTTAGGGTTAAGTACAGTATTCGGAATAGCTCGGCAGAATAACGGATTCATTCGCATTGACTCTACACAAGGAATTGGAACAACTGTAAGAGTTTATTTTCAGACCGCAGTTCAGGTTTCAACTCCTCTTCCAAGCACAAAAGAGCTAATGCTTATAAATTCCAAAGCATTTAAAATATTTGTAGTTGAAGATGAAAGTATGGTTCTTGGTGCTGTAACAAGGATATTACGCAGGAAAGGGTTCACTGTATTTCCGTTTCAGGATCCTGAAGACGCACTTAACGTATTCCACGATATTGGAAATGAAATTGATTTACTGTTAACTGATGTCATAATGCCTAGAATAGATGGAAAGATTCTAAGTGATGAACTACTTGCAATTAATCCACAACTTCAGGTTATTTATATGTCGGGACATAATAATATTATTGTTTCAGAGAAGGGTATTCTTCTTGAAGGAGCAAACTTTATTCAGAAACCATTTACTATGAACCAACTTATACATAAAGTTAAATCAGTTTTGTATAATCGCAGTTAATTTTTTATTTGTTTTAATTTGTTACTGTCCTGAAATACGTTTTTTCAAATTTTTAGTCGATTTTTTGCACAGGACTCTCCATGGTTTCTGCGAAAACAGTGAGAGTCTTTGACGATTTCCTGCGGAAATACGTTTTAGTCAGTAACCGCAAGGTGCTGAATTTTTTGTAGTGGCTCGTTTGAAATTTTAATAAATTCCTTCGTGAAGGGAATTTCAGGACACGAACTAACTTAATAAAGTATTTTGATTACTACGGACAAGACGTTTACTGAGTTTTTCCAGAATGCTTTACAACTTATGGTCTAACTCGAAATCGGTCTGATTGAGGAACATCATGAAATTATCAGTTTTAGTTTTTTCTATTCTGCTTCCACTTGCATGTACACCTGACAAATCCACTCCGGATAATTGCGGGAATGGTGTGCTTGATAACGGTGAAGACTGTGAAGATACCAATTTAAATGGGTCCAGTTGTATGTCACGAGGGTTTTATGGCGGAAATCTTGGCTGTACAGAATCCTGTAAATTTGATGAAAGTGCCTGTGAAATATTCGGATATTGTGGAGATGGATTAATTCAGGGGGATTATGAAGAATGTGAAGGTTCCGACCTGAACAGTACAACATGTCTTTCTCTGGGGTATCCTTCCGGGAACATCAGTTGCGATGAGAATTGCCGGTTTGATGTTTCAGGGTGCGAAGGCTCTGAAAATTGTGGAGACGGTTCAATTCAGTGGGAGTACGAAGATTGCGAAGGCCTCGATCTCAACGGAGCCACGTGTGAAACCGTGGGGTTTCATGGCGATGGACTCGGGTGCACAGACAGTTGCAGATTTGATATCAGTTCTTGTATCTCCAACGGTCGATGCGGAGATAATATAATTCAGGATATCTGGGAGGATTGTGATAGCGCGCTGCTTGGTGACGCATCCTGTACATCTCTCGGATATTATGATGGTATTTTAAGTTGTGCCAGTGACTGTTCTTTCAATACAACAAACTGTGAGAGCTTCGGTATATGTGGAGATGGGACGAAACAATCTGCTTATGAAGACTGCGATGGCACAGATATCGGTGTTTCAACCTGTGAGAGTATGGGATATTATCCCGGACTTCCAACCTGTATGGAAAATTGTACTTTCAACGAAGCAAGTTGCGGTAGATGTGGTGACAATCTTGTTCAGACCGCTTATGAGGACTGCGATGGCACTGCACAGGGAACAGGAACCTGTCGAGATTTCGGATATTTTGGCGGTACACCCAGTGGATGCGATACAGAATGTCATGCTCTCGGATGCTCCGAGCTTCAGCAAATAAGTGCAGGTCAGTATCACACATGTGCCGTAGATCAAAGCGGAAAGGTTTTCTGCTGGGGTCGGAACAATGCCGGTCAACTTGGAAATAACTCAACAACTGACAGTAATGTTCCTGTTCATGTTTCTGGTGTCGACAGCGCATCCATGGTCGCCGCGGGAAATGAACATACTTGTGCTCTCAGGACCGATGGAACAGTATGGTGCTGGGGCAACGGTGCTGACGGCAGACTCGGAACCGGTAATAACAACAACTCTCTCGTACCCCTTCCCGCCGTTATCAGTAATGTTAGATATATCAGTGCTGGAGAAACACATTCTTGTGCTGTTAAAAATGACAATACAGTATTCTGCTGGGGTGACAATGCCAATGGCAAACTTGGAGATAATTCCAACACCGATCGTTCAACTCCTGCTCAGGCCGTTAACCTTGTTGGAATCAACAAAGTTGCGTGTGGTCAAAATCATACTTGTGCGATTACTGTTGGGGGGGCACTGTGGTGTTGGGGGACCAACGCCAGTGGACAATATGGTAATGATTCAACAGTTGGAGCATTTTATCCTACTTTAGTTACTCAAATAACCGGACTTTCAGACATTGCATCTGGCTCAAACCATGTTTGCGCAATTGCTTCTGATGCTACAGCGTGGTGCTGGGGTGAAGGCAGCAGTGGGCAAATCGGCGATGGGTATACATTGACAAGAGATACGCCACATCAAGTAAAAAACCTTACTGGGTTGGCTTCAATCACCGCCGGCGCGAACCATTCCTGTGCCGTAGAAACAGGTGGAATGACCTGGTGTTGGGGCAATGGAGCAAATGGTCGTCTTGGAAACAGTGGTACTTCAGACTCTGACGAGCCCGTAGCAAGTGTTGGTATGACTTCCACGGTTTCCATAACAGGTGGTACTACTCATACCTGCATTGTAAATACAGACGGTTTTGCCTGGTGCTGGGGTTATAATATATTTGGTCAACTGGGCGATAACAGCAACACACAGCGAACAGTCCCTGCCATGACTGCTTCACCACAATGAAAGGAACAAAATGAAGAAAAAGAGTTTATTTGTCTTAGTAATGTTTTTATTTGCAGTATCCTGTAATAAATCGGAAAAAACTGATAAAAAACAGACTGATACTAAAAAAGAAAATGTTTCTAAAAAAACCGACGGGAAAACTCCCGAAAAAGTTGAAGATGTTAAGCATTGTGGAAAACACACAGAGGCTATGAAAGCAGGCGATGTGTGGCATCCATCGGTTTTTAAATCACTTCCCCCGGAGGGAACCCTGGTGAGTTGTCCAATAAAAGGGGAGACTTTTAAATATACAAAATCACGCCCACACTCAGAATATAAAGGAAAGTTTTATGTTTTCGGTTGTAATGGCTGTAAACGCATTTTTCTGAAAGACCCTGAAACCGCCCTTAAAAAATATAAGTTTATTGAAGCGCCATGATCCTCTCCTGATTTGTGAAAATCCTTCGTTGACCTATTGGTTTTTTATTTGAAATTTAAAAAATGGGAAATTTCAGGATCAACTTAGGCCTTCTCTATTGAAATTTGTCATATGTTTTATCTAATCGTGACATATCCTGACACTTTAATGATAGTTCTATAAATTTGTTTTATTTTCAAAATTGTAAAAATGTGAAGATTGTCACCAACGTGCAATCGAGTCTTGTTATAGATATTAAAAAACCGATAAATTTGGGTTCAATCATTTCGTATTTTTTTGTCATAACAAATACTTCTGTGAATCGTATATTTCTCTGGTAGTTTCATTTTTGTCAGAAATAGTTTTTTCTTTAACGTAACTTTCTGGAGGATAAAATGAAACTTTTATTGACATCAGTTTTCGGACCATATGCTGTTGATGATGAATTTGGTCGCAAAGAAAACAAAATGGAGCTTTTTCATAATCAGATTACAAGAGAGCAGGGTATTTTTTCCTATCGTTTTAATCACTCATCTTTTGGGTTGTATTTTATGGCGGAAAATCTTTCCACCCCTACAACTGTGTTGGATTTTCCAACACTTAAGAGATTTATTACCGAAATTAAAAAAGGATACACGCATGTAGGAATCAGTTTTATTGTACCGAACATGAAGAAAGCCGCGGAGATGACTCGTTTAGTTCGGCTGCATGCTCCGGATACAAAAATAATACTTGGTGGTCATGGGACTGCTTATGAAAAATTACATGAAGTAATGGAGTACGATCATGTATGCATGGGAGAAGGACTTTCCTTTCTCCGGAAGTTATTCAATGAGCCGGAAGATCGCAAAATAATACATCCACTTGTATACAGCGCACACAATCGTTCTCTGATGGGGGTACCGCTTCCAAAGGAAGCAGGAGTGCTGATACCGGGGGTCGGGTGCCCCAATAAATGTCGATTCTGTGCTACATCTCATTATTTCGGAAATTATATACCATTTCTTGAAACTGGTAGAGATATATTTGAAGTGTGCCTTAGATATGAAAAAGAAATGGGTGTAACTGATTTCGGTGTTCTAGATGAAAATTTTCTTAAACAGAAAGATCGGATGCTCGAACTTTTGGCACTTATAGAAAAGCATGAAAAGCATTATACTTTCAGTATTTTTTCTTCAGCTGAAACGCTTTGGGATCTTGAAGACTTTGATATCCTTACCCGACTCGGAGTGGGCGTTATATGGATAGGCGTTGAGTCAAAGTATGAAATATATGAAAAGAATGAGAAAGCAGATTTTAAAACGCTTTTTATGGAGCTGCAAAAGCGCGGCATCAGTGTACTGGCAAGCGCAATAATGTTCCTTGAGCATCACGATAAAAATACAATATGGGAAGATGTTGATTTTGCTATTAATTTACGACCTGAATATCTTCAATTCATGGAGCTTGGACCTCTTCCTGGAACTCCACTATATAACAGCTACAAATCACAGGGAATGTTGCTGGAAGATGTTCCCATGGAAGACAGACATGGTCAGAGTAAAATATGGTTCAGGCATCCCAATTTCACACGAGATGAATCAGAGCAGTATCTGAAAAATGCTTTCGAAAGAGATTATCAAGTTAATGGTGCTTCATTTCTAAGATATATTCAGACGGCTCTCAAAGGATATGAGTATGGTATAAGACATGAAAACAGTTGGATTCGACGTCGGGCAGAAAAGTCGGGTGAATTTGTCTCCCAAATGCGTCCTTTCCTTTTTGCAGCGAATTTCTTCAGTAAAAATGAAGCCACTAAAAGCCTTGTAAGGGATGTTAAAGGACGATTTAAAAGATTGATGACCGAAAAGCCGCTTAAAAATGCCCTGTTGTCATCAGTTATTTTTGCTCTGGCAGTTAAAGGTACTATCTTTGAAAAATTTGGTTGGAGCAATCCACAACCGACCTGTGTTTGCATCGATTTCAATAAAGAAAATATTATTGCTATTAGCGACCCAGCGAATTGCACTACAGACTGCACAGAATCAGAATCCAGCCTCGCATCGTCCGCTACCTGACGCAACCCTATTTTCCAGATATCAATTCATTTACATTGGGCCACTTTTGAACTTCTTTTAAGTACCATAAAATAGCCCTGATATCAGTTGAAATGTTTCTGGAATATGCAGGATTATACCCGAAGTCTCCAGCGATATTCTCATATACACGATCAAAGTTAATCCCAACTAATGCCCCGGAGGCATTAAGTACAGGAGAACCGCTATTGCCCCCCGTTGTATCAGCGTTTGAAAGGAAGCAAGCAGGAATATCAAGTAGATTTTTGTCCCGGAATGGTGTCATTTTTACTGTATCTGAATGAACCGCACGCAGGGAGCCAGGTATTGCAAATGGCCATCGCCCTGTTTCTTTTGCAATCAAGCCGGAAATCGTTGTCCATGGTGTATGTAAAACTCCTTCCTGAGGAATATAGCCGGCAACGTGAGCAAAACTTACTCTGGGTGATGCATTTGCATCGGGATAATATTTTTTACCAAGAAATTTTACTAGACTCTGGAGATATGGAACACGGAACTTCTGATTGAATCCTTTTAGAGATGTCAGATTCTGTAAATATTTGAAATAATGTACTTCAAGCTCTTTTGCATACTTAAATAACGGATCTGATTCATTTTTTTTGATAAAATCTGTTGTTAATACTTCACTGATATCCTTAACTTTAAGTGTTGAAGTCCGTTGAAACTGTCCTTGTAAAATTTTCCTGTCAATTTTTAGTGATTTTTCAAACAGAGGGTGGGTCTGCGGATTAATTGAACAAAAATTGAGAAAGACGGCCGTTTCAACTTCCGGATCGTACGAAGCAATTGAATTCTTTAATCTTGAAAGAATTAAATTTTTGTCACGCTCTTGAAATCCTGGAAGTCGCTCCGTGTCAGGGAGTAGAGACATTCTTTGCCATATCAGCGATATTACAGCTAAATTGAAAGGAGTAACTCCAGTCACTGTATAATTGATAAGAAGTGATTTTTCATCTTCGCTGTATTTTTTATGGCCTTTCTTGAGGTTTTCAAATGAATCAATCCACTGTTCATTCTTTGAGTTTTTCACCCATTTTTTCCATTTATTTTCAATTTCTTTTTTATTTTCCAGTACTTTGTTTCTCTTTAAACCAGCTATCATACCTCTGGCATTGGTCAGTCCATTATTAAGTCTCTTAACCCAGGTTGAGTAGGCAATACGGCTACCGGGCTTCACTGCTGCAATTTCAATAGTTTTTATCCAGCTATCAAAAATACGCTCCCTCACGGGGTAATAAACGCTCAGAGCATGTTCAACCTCATAAGAAAGGGCATATCTGTTCGTCCTGTAAGGTGTACCGACTACCATTATAGGATCTCCTTCATTAAGTCCATTGTTATCAATTTTTAGCCATGATTCAGGTTTAAAAGGAACATTGGATTTACTGTAAGAAGCAGTTTTTCCATCTGGAGCAACGTACGCTCTCAGAATTGTGAAATCCAGAGTATGCCTGGGCCACCTCCAATTGTCAACCTCGCCACCAAATTCACCTATACTTTTGGGAGGTGCGGCAACAAGTCTGACGTCCCGAATGAGGAAATTGCGAAGAAGAATGTACCGAAGTCCTTTATTCTCTCTGCTTATCTGGCATCGGGACGTGCCATCCTTTTCGCATTCGCTAATTTCAGCGCTTACTCTTTTTTCAATTTCTTTCCCCACTGCATAATCATCTGTCAATTTTTCTAATCCACTTACAATTTTTTTTGTAATATCCACTTGCTTGCCAAAAACCCAAATATTCATTCCTTTACCGTCAAGTTCATCTTTTTTTGACTGAGCGGTAAATCCATTCTCAAGCAGGTTTGAAGCAGCAGTACTGTTCTTCTGGATGATGCCATAAGCGCAATGGTGGTTTGTTAAAATTAAACCATCTGCAGAGATAAAAGAACCACTGCAACCCGGAAGTCCTACGACAGATTTTGCAATTCCTTTTCCATTGAACCAGAACTCTTTGAGATTAATTTTAAAACCACGTCTCTTCAGTTCTTCAGAATCCATTCCGGAAAGATCCGCCCAGGGCCATTGACCTTCTCCGGATGGGACTTTTGTCCAATCCATTATGACCGCAGTATTGGGAGATTTCTTCGAGGTCTTTTTAGATGATTTGAGGGATTTTTCGGACCGAGTTGTTGACGGATTTCCATTTTGTTCGTTTGTTTTATTTTTACAGGAAGAGACCGTGAATAGTACAATAAGTGAAAATGAAAATAAAAAACGCATGATATTTCTCCGTTTTTTTTATTTCAAAAAGTAATAGTATAAACAAGGGAATTTTTCTGTGGAAAAAAAGTTTACTATAATCCGATAGTTGAACACCTTTTTTTTTTAAAACTTAAGGTCATGTGAAAAATACTTGAATCAATAACCCATAATTGCGTATAAGATTGCCATGAAAACGATTATATTTTCTACCACGTCCTTACTTTTATTTCTTTTTACTTTTCCTTCCACGGTAGCAGCTCAGAATAAAATATTATCAAAAAAACAGCGCAAACCCGATAAAAAGTGCCTCGCAGAACTTCGTCGCCTTGGTGTTAACTTTAAATCAGGCCCTTGGTATTCAACAATAAAAACTCCGGTAACTATACTTGATGGAAAAATACGAAATATCCAATATATGAACGGCAAAAAGAAAGCTCGACCAATCATGGATTGTAGAACTGCTGTTGCTTTGCACCGGGTAGCTCCTATTTTTTCCGTAAATGGTGAAATTGATACCGTAATTGTCGGAAAGTTCTATTCTTATCGGTACGTCAAAAACTCATCGGTTCTGAGTCATCATTCAACTGGTCTGGCTGTTGATATTTATGGAATAAAAACCAAGGATGGCAAAACGTATAATGTAAGTTATGACTATCAGCGCAAACTTGGCAAAGGTCCTACTTGCGAAGGTCATGCAAAAAATCGCGGTGCCAGGTTACTGAGACAACTTGCCTGTGATCTGGCGGGAACACATTACTTCTCCAGCATTTTAACACCTGACTCTGACAGGGAACATCTTGATCATTTTCATTTGAGTGTATTCACTCCAGCAGATAAAAAAGAGTATCCGAATCGAACTGCACTTTTAGAACCGCAGTATTTTGGCCGAAAATGGGTGAAGAGTAATTCCAGATATGCCAAACCATCTATTAAGAAGGTATGGAAGGTTGTGGGATTGAGACGTCGCTCCAATTCCAGACTCAAAAAGAAATAGTTTTGATGAGAATAGAGTATCCAGTTTTCTGATTTTGTGTTTCCTGTCTTTATCGCCACTGATCATTCTAATGTTGACTGATTTTTTTCAGGCTTTCAGGTAGTCTCAGGGCAGAAGCAGGCATTTGAGAACAACCAGTCACTGGTTAGATTTACAAAAAATGTGAGTTAATAATTTTTTTATTTTCTCCATAGATTTTCTTCAGCGATTTTTCCATTTCATAAAAATAGTCACCGGTTCGTTTGCGAAACATATCAATGTCTTTCAAGACTATGTCAACTCTCTCATTAAGCATTATATATTCATCAAGTCGTGCTTTTACAGTATCAATACTATTCTCAAGACGGCCTTTTAAGTCTTGAGTTCCCACTAAATTTCTATGAACGTCTAAGATATTAACAATACGGTTCAGATCATCCAGCACACTAGCAATGCCTGTTCCAGATTTTCTAATGATATAGCTGGACCCGTCAGGAAATAACTTTGTCCTGAGGCCAAGAGTTGGGTTTAATCTGTCGAGCATTGATGCGTGACTTGCCAGGGAAGCAACCACAAGTTGAAGATCTGTTACCGAAGCATGAAGAAGAGCAAGAGCTCCCGTCGCTTCTTCCTGAAAAGTAAATCTTTTTGATTCGATGGCATCAAGTTCTTCTATTATTATTAATGTTTCAGCAGCGAGTGTCATTGTGTGCTCTCGGATAGAAAGGGAAACTGATAGAAAAACCAGTTGTTGTCTGATATGTTCCATTGAGCGTTTATCGTTGAATTGCATTGTTCCTCTCCGGATTACAATATAAAAAGTTGATTGCAAGAATGCAAACAATAAATGAGGTAAAAAGATGAACTGGAATGAAATTCACTCCGATGTTGTTAAAAGACTCGATAATATTGAATTTTCTCAGCCTGTGTTCCATGTGTACAATCCGCTTGTTTATGCTATGAAAAATTATGAACAATATCTGGACAAATTTGGAAGTGGTGAAACCAGGCTTGTTTTCCTGGGCATGAATCCTGGTCCATTCGGAATGGTTCAGACAGGAATTCCATTTGGCGAAGTTACTGCTGTTAAGGATTTTTTGAAAATTTCCGACATGACAGATGAACCAGCAGCACAGCACCCTGTTCGAAAAATCGAAGGTTTTAATTGTCGACGTTCCGAAGTCAGCGGCAGGCGGTTGTGGGGCTTTTTTCAAGAGAAATTTGATTGTTCTGAAAACATGGCAGGAAAGGTCTTTGTTGCAAATTACTGTCCTCTGGCATTTCTTACTGAAAGAGGTAGCAATATTACACCGGACAAGTTAAAGAAATCTGAGCAGCGGGAACTATATGAAGTTTGTGATGACCTTTTCAAAAACACTATCAGGATGCTCAATCCTGAGGTTGTAATAGGTATAGGCAATTTTGCGGCAGAATGTGCTAGTCGGCTCATCACTGACAGTGATTGCAGGATATTGAAAATTCCACATCCATCACCTGCAAATCCAAGAGCTAATAAATTCTGGAAGCAGGATACTGAAGAAATTATTGGTAATTTGTTGGATTAGTTTTTTCGTTCACAGTTGATTTTTGGCCTGTTCAAGAAGTGCTCGATATCTTTCATATTCCAAAAGAGAAGCGCGGAGTCTCCATACGATTCCTGTCATGACAGAACTGAAGGCAGCTCCTACAAGAGGCGGCCAGAGAATATTTACACCAAATTCCTTAGCTTTCATGTGAGTTGCAAGCAGGCCAGCAATAACGGTGCCAAGAAAAATGAGGATTCCAAACCAGGGAATCCGGGCTTTTTTGCTAAGTCGATCAAGAACGTTTATTCCAATTGCACTTCCCATAAGACAGCCCATGGCTCCGCTCAGGTGGAGCATCCTTGCAAGTCCTGAACTAAGCAGATAACCTGCAGCGCCAATAGCTGCTGCCAGAAAAAGCCCAATAAAAGAAACAACCATTGCCAATTGTTGAGTTCTTGACCATATTTCGAGAAAAATTTCGAGATTATGGTCAGCTTTCAGTAATTGAAGCTTTCTTTCTGAGGAATTTGTTTTTCCATTACTCGGATTATCCTGATATTTCAAAAACCTGTCCTCCAGCTCTAAATTGTACTGGTAAAGTCAAATCTATTTCATCATCTATTTTAACATAGATATCCCCTTCAATAGATTCAAGAAAAACCTGATTCCGGCGATGAGAAATGCGGCAGATATGATCGTTCCCATCTGGGGGAGGAACAAAACAATTTCCAATCATTTCGGAATCATTCCAGAGCAGGTAAATACCCGCAGTGATTCCCACGGGAGAAATCATTCTAAGGCGCCCCCATGGTGACATGGATCTTGTTGTTCCAACGAGTCTGGTACCGCGCTCCCATATGCTGTTCAGAGACCACTCTCTAGGATTGATGTTCTCATAAATAAAAAGTAGAGGTCCGACATAGAAATATTTCATATCAAATATTTCCGTCATGCCGGCAAGCTTAATATAAATACCGTTAACAGTTCCTGGATCCCTGATTTTGATTCCACGGGATGTGGCATTAATAATTACATGTCTGATATCAAGAGATTCGTCACCGGGAATTTTAAGATCACCGGAAGTTCTTCCAATTGTAAAATTATCCGAAAAATCATATTTTTCGCCAACTCTTCCCCCTGAGATTACTTTGATCTGCCTCAAGGGTGACTGTCCTTGCCTTGCCTGATGGGGGTAAATTGTTTCCTCGCTCACCGGCTTGGGTGCATCAACTGGAACCCCGGCAACTTGAACACGACGCTCCGGCGGGGGTGGTGCGGTTACATTTGGGGACACAGATTTTTGTGCAACGGGCGGTGAGGCAGGTTGGGCAGTTACCGCTGGAAGACCGCCTGGGGGTGTTGGAATTCTCCCACTGGAGAGCCGACCGCCACATCCTGGGCAAAAACTGTTTTTTGAATTAACCATACTGCCACAGCGTTCGCACTGAATGGTTTCTTCCAGGTGCAGACTACTCCCACACATGCGGCAGTGCGATTCAGTCGACTTGTTGTCAAGTCCGCACATAGGACAGTAAACTGTATGACCTTCCACCGGAGGCGGACTCGCAGCAGGTGGCGTTTGAACTGGAACTGTTCCACCGTGAAGGGCTTCAAATATTTTATAACCACATTCCATACAAAAAATGGAGTCGTGAACAATCTCGGTACCGCAATTGGGACATTTCATGGTATAACCTGCGCATTGTGACAGCAGTTGCTGGTAACAAATATATTTACATTACCGGAGATATAAGATAGATGTTTCAGGCTATGTGGTCAAATATTTTCAGATATATTATTAAAAACTTTTCATTATTAATCAGTTTACCGCTTGTTTTATCAATGGGATGTGCTGCGGATGTTCAGAAACCATGGGAGTATTCAGGTCCGTATGGTAAACAGATTTTTAGAAAATCACCAGATAGTGTCCGTCCCGGGTCTATTAATGGGCCTTTTACTGGAACAATTCTGGATGCGGATACTAAAAAGCCTCTGTCTGGAGTTAAAGTTCAGGTAAATTATTTCTTTACGAAAGATAACAATCACTTCCGCATTATTAAATCAACAGTACGAACTGATTCTGCGGGAAAATTTGAAGTTCCAGCCCTGACTTCCTTCCCTCCATGGTCTCCATCACTTAAATTGACAAGAGTCCAGATCGTCGCGGCTATGCCGGGATTTTATCATTCCAGTAGTGATACCTGGGGTAATACTACAATTAACTCAACTTGGACTCAGGGATTCTCACAGTATGAGAATACTATATTATTGAGGAAGTCTGGAATGGCGGATAACCGTATCAGAGCTCTTGATATGGTTTCATGGGAAAATGTTTCAGGGGACTCATCAGTAATTTATTACAAAGCCACTCATGAGATTCTGAATACATCGTCTTTATATATAGATGCAGGTAATTTAATTAACCCTGTATATATCAAACGCTTATTGAAAACTCAATCATTTCCTATGATTCGAGAAAAAGCATCCACTCCGGAATCAAGCTCATGGGAACTTGTTTTTGATAATGGAGCAGCACTCAATTGGCGTGTGTGGTCCGTAATGCAAAAACAGGCTGAAAGCATTTATATGATACTTTCTTCAAAATTAACAAATTCTTCAAAAATAAAAATCTCCGGAGGCGAAGGTATCATAGGGCAGTCTGAAAATTACAGAATAGGTCTCGTTCTTCTGAACAACACTGGACATGTTTTAAGTATTGGTTGCGCTTCGGATTTCTGCTCTTCAAAAAATCTTGAAACAATTGTTAAAGATATGATTCTGAGGCTGAAATCTGGAACTGCGAAACCAGGCTTAGCCATTACCGATGGAAATAATTATAGCAATGACAGCTTTCTGGAATCTTTCAATCAACGATTTTCACGTATCTTAATGGAAAAGTCCCTCGTTAAATATCTAAAAAATATTCATGGCAGAGAGCTTGGGATTTTTGAGAATCTAAAAATAAATAATTCGCCCTGGCTTAAAGGCAGGCTTTCTGAGCTTGCTGGGCTGGTAAACTTTTCAGGCGATTCCATACGCCTTCTTACAATAGCCAAAGCAGGAATGCTTTCAGCGTTCAAGACACCATCTAAAAATGTTACAGTTGATGAAATAAAAAAACTATTCCGGCTCTCTATTAAAGGAAAGACCCCCTCAATTCGCGAAGCATGGCTTTCACTCGCAGTATTTTATCTGGGAAAATATTTATCAATGCCTTCTGAACTCAGTGGTCCATGGTCTCTGCTCTCAGACTTTTTTCGTCAGGAAAACAGCGTTCTAAGTACTGGCGAATTGTGGGTAGAATTTAATAATGGCCTACGTCGTCCGGTAAAAGCAGATAAATCAGTTCTTAAAAATATGAATATTATTACTAAGATTATTGTTATTCCTTCTGGGTCCATTTTCTGCAGATACCTTCCTGTCAAAAACGGAAAACTTTTGCTATCACCCGCTGATATGCCTCTAAAGAAGCTCCTTAGTCTATGAATTTATAAGAAAAAAATATTTTCATAGTCTAAAAAATATACGATTCAAATTGGGAAAATCGAAATTGACTTGACAAATCAAAACAATTGGTCACTTTATCCCCCGTAGAAAGTTAGTAAAGGGAATAAACTTTCCTTTTAAAGAGATTTTGTTTTCTACTTTTAATGTAAAAAAAGGAATTTCGTGTCACAGATACTTATATTATTGTTAGTTCTATCGACAGGTAGTCTTCTTGGAAGTATTCCAATAAAGGGCTTTTACCTCGAAAGTCTTGGAATATTGATAGTTGGCATGATTTTTGGACACTATGGTCATGTTATAAATCCGATAATAATGGAATTCGGGCTCGCTTTGTTCATTTATGGAATCGCTTTACAAATTGGGCCGGGATTTATTGAGAATTTTAAAAAAGATGGGATAAAACTATCCTTTATTGCTTTGATAATGACCTTTTTTGTCGGGATTGTTACATTTATAATCGGTCACTTTTCAGGGTTCAGTCCCAGAGAATCAGGGGGGCTTTTTTCGGGTATATATAATAATGCTTTGTCTCTAGCACCACTGCTGAATCACTTCGGTTCCAGCGGTTCATCTGAAATATCGCGAAACTTCGGTGCCGTCTATCCTTTTGCCTTTGCAGGTGCGATGATTTTCATCGCTTTTTTACCCAAAATTATGCGGATAAATATCGATAAAGAGGTCAAAGATTATGAGGACTATCAGCATTCTCAAAATCCAGCCCCAGAGACAAGATGTTTTAAAGCGGTAAATCCCGGAGTAGCAGGGAAAGAACTTTCTGAGTTGAATCTGCCGGGACTGGTAGGTGTTACTATCGCGAGAATTTTCCGAAACGGGAAAACCGTAGTACCCGAGCATAATACAGTATTATTGCAGAATGATATTCTCGAAGCAATCGGCCAGCCAGCAGCTCTGGCCCACCTTGAAACGGTTCTTGGGGAACAATGGAGCAAGAAGATTCCATGGAAGGAACGCACATCAATTCTTGTGGACCGAAGATATCTTGTAACCAATAAATCCATCGTAGGTAAGCGGCTGTCAGAGCTACACTTGCAAGAGCGATATGGCGCAACGGTGACCAGAATTAGAAGGGGAGAGGTAGATATCCCTGTTACAAAAAATACGAAACTGGTTTATGGGGATCGAATTACTGCTGTTGTTAAAAAACAAATGATATCTGAGTTAGAGAAGATTCTTGGCAATAATCTTCAGACTTTTACAAAACAGGAACTTTACCCGGTTGCACTTGGGCTTGCAATTGGTGCGTTGATTGGACTTATTAAAATTGGTCCCATGAAAGTTGGTTTTTCCGCAGGTGTTCTCCTCACTGGCATGGTTGCAGGTAGGATTGGAAACCTTGGTCCAATCGTTTTTACTGTTTCAGCTCAAGCCAATCATGTTCTTAAAAGGCTTGGTCTCATGCTTTTCATGGCTGCACTTGGGACAATGAGCGGTGTTGGTCTGATTGATGGGCTTGCTTCAATAAAAGGGCTTGTGCTTATAGTCACCGGAATTTTAATGATCACAACGGCTCTGAGCCTGGCTGCATTTATTGCAAGAAAAATTATGAAGAGAAATATTGTTGAAACAATGGCCATAGTTGCAGGATCAATAGCATGTACTCCAGCCCTGGAATTATCAAATGCTCAGATGAAAAATGATGACAGTACAGTAACTTATGCATCAATATATCCAATGGGTATAATGGCTCCCGTTTTTTTTGCACAGATAATTATTATGGTGTTCGGATGACAGTGTTTCCCCATGGATTTAAAAAACTCGAGAAACGTATTCTGAGAAAAATAGGTCATTTAAACCGGGAATATAATCTCGTCAGACCAGGGGATAATATCGTTCTTGGCGTCAGTGGGGGCAAAGATTCTCTAGGACTGGCTGTCCTGTTGCAAAAACTTATGGAAAGAGCCCCATTTCGGTTTCAGTTTAAAAGTGTTACATTAGACACGGGACTGACTGATGATGCTAAAAGTAAACTGCATGATTTTATGGGACAATTCAATATTGATTATGAGATTCTTCCAACAAACATCAGGGAAACGGTTCAGTCAGTAGTTGAACCTGACAAACAGCCCTGCAGCGCATGTTCACGCTTCAGGAGAGGAATTCTCTACGATTACGCATTTAATTGTAAGTCGGTCCTAGCTTTGGCTCATCATGGCGATGATGCAGTAGAGACACTTTTAATGAATATATTTTTTACAGGAAAAGTCCAAAGTATGCCTCCGGTTCTGGTATCCGATGATAAGAGAAACAGGCTTATACGACCGATGCTGTATGTGCGAGAAATGGAAATAGCAGAATATACAAAATTACTTGGGGCTCCTGTCGTCACGGGATGCAACTGTCCCGGTATTGAATTTCTAGCTTCGGGACAGAGGCTGGCCATGAAAAACCTCATAAACAGCATCGAAAGCAAATTTCCTGATACTGGAAATCACCTGATAAAATCTCTTTCAAATATAAAACCTTCGAATATGATGGATCAGCAAATCTGGGACTTTCAAACATTGAAAGCTTTCTGGGAGTCAGATAGCCCGGATATTGTCTGGAAGGAAACTGTAACTAATTATTCCAGTACAACACTGGGTAAAAACTGGAAGGAAACCTGACGGTTGAAATCATTAGAGATTCAGACGCTTGAAATAGGAAAATGCATAAGTGAAAGTCTGAACGGCGAAGTCTATGAAGCTATTTTCGAAGGAAGAAGTGTAATCTATAGAAAACCTCCGACTGGAACCCTTGAACTGGATATCTATCAAAAATTCAGTGGAAATCCAGCAATTCCAAACTTCCTTGGAACTTACAAGTCCGGGTTAGTTCTAGAGAAACTGGGTGATAATCTTGAGACTGCAGTATCATCAAAGCACCTCAGGTTTAATCCTGAAGATTTCAATAAAGTATCCGAGTTTCTGGATATCATTCATGCTGATGGATATATTCACCGGGACATACAGCCTGGCAATATTGTAATAAATAATGCAGCCCTTGGGATAATTGATTTCGGTCTTGTACGGAAATTTTCAAAATCCTGGATTTCTGATTCATCTCATACAGTTATTCGTTATGCTTCATCAAATCAATTGAAATCATTACATGAATCTCCCTCGGATGATCTCTATAGTTATGCTCTCGTTTGCAGTTACGCATTTACAGGCATAAGGCCATGGTCTGACCTTGGTGGAGCGGCAATTATAATGGAAGTGAGCAGGAAGCACTTTCCGGATGACTATGGACGTAAATTCAGAACTTGGCTTTCGCATATTTTCTCGGAACGTAAGCTAAAAGCGTCAGAAGTTCCTCAAATTGTATATGATTTGGTGCAGGTGCAATGAATTACAGTCCCAGAACTAACTAAATGCTGCTCGGTTAGTGAAATTTGGAAAGAAATAATTAATAAATACAACATCGTATAATAATTACAGGAAAACAGGAAGTCAGGAAAACAGGGACAGCAGCAGGGCGTTTACTTTGACGGTAAGTGTTTTTGTGGCATAAAGATCGATTTCAATTCAGTATTTGCATATACACCTTCAGGAACAAGACCCTGTATCCTGATTCTGCTCCTGTTTCTGACTCCCTGAATATTTTTACTAATACTTATTATTCTTGTTTTTGTTA
>JAHJMN010000047.1 GCA_018821305.1 Myxococcota bacterium | reverse complement strand
GAACATTCAGGAAGTCAGAAACAGTATCAGAATCAGGATAATCAGGGTCTTGTGCCTGAAGGGGCATCGCAAGTACTGAATTGAAAGCGGTCTTGACCGCTTACGAAAGCGGTCTTTATGCCACAAAAACACTTACCTTCAAAGTAAACGCCCTGCTGCTGTCCCTGTTTTCCTGAATTTCTGTCTGCCTGTAATTATCATACAAGTTTGTATTTATTGACAAATTTGCTCGGAAGTTCACTATCCGAGCAGTATTGGGTTTAGACTGATATGGGTGGGCGGCGCATTTCCCACATGGGAAGATTTAAAACGGGGAGGGTAATTTGTCTCAGGACTTTGAACCCGTATTTCTCGTACATGGCGACGTTTTCCAGTGTTTCGGTTTCGAGGTAGATATGTTTTCCTGAAAGATCTGCTTCAGAAACAATATCATTGAGTAATTTTTTACCAAGACCCTGATGTTGAAAAGTCTTTCTCACACCTATGACTTGAAGATAATTAAAATCGAAGCCTGCATTCAGTTCTTTCCGATCTTTTTCAATACCTTCGAAAATTTGTTTCATGAGTTTTCCAGCCTTCATTCCTATACTCATGGCCGGAAAGATCGCACCGCTCCTCAGGATCCTCAGAAAGGACATGCTGGATAAATGGCCTGGAAGGGTGCCAGCAATGCCTTCCATTGCGGGACTTGTCGCAAACAACTTTCCGTAGTGAAGACAGAACCGGGCTGGAGTCTCAAACATAAGTGGGGCAATTTTGCGGGTACCTCCGGTTTTTTGAATGAAAGCCTCCCAGATGGGATCTTCAATGAATGCGTCGGCTAAAACTATTCCTGCGGTTTTGAGATCTTTTTTCTGAAGGTTGTAGAACGTCATTAAATGTATTTTCTCCTGATGGAGATGGCAATGACGATAATTATCATGAAAACAAAGGGAAAACTTCCTGAATGAGACCTGCCCGAAGATGTACAACTCATTGAACCTTCAGCATCGGAAAGTTCATCGGAATCACCGCGGATTGTAAAAACGACCTCTCCCAGATCGGGAGATGACGCCGAAATTTCATTGAGTCCTTCGGATGGAATGAAGGAAACGGAGGCATATCCAGAAATGTCAGTTTCGAAATTTAATGTTGTGGAGCCGTCACTGAATGTACCGGAGCCGGCAGAAACGGTAAAAGTCACATTACGCAGGGCAACGCCCTCCTGATTTTCGTTGATAACCCTCACCAGTAAATCTGTGTTAAGGGCCGTTCCCGCATTGCCCCATTGGTTGTCTCCTGCAACTTTAATAATTGAAGATGCCTCGAGCTCCATGACATCAAAAGCATTGGATGAGCCTACAGTCTGGCCGTTTACAACGGAAAGGACTACATCTTCTCCACTGTCCATTATTGCGATTTTGAACGTAAGTCGACCGTTCACGAGGGCAGGGGAAATTGCAGGGGAGACGGATTTTCCGCCAGCACTGATCGCAAGAGTTTTATTAAAGCCTGTCAAAATGCGCCCATCGTTATCTACAGCTTCAACAGTAACATCAAAGGCCTGACCCTGATACTGGGGTGAAGGAATTTCGGATATGCGGAATGACGCGGGTTCTTCTTCATAGTCGTATGTGACTTTGATAGGCCCCTGAATGGGAGTTGCGGCTCCGTCCCCGGTTAAAAAGATCCTCAGTTTTAAATAAGGCACAGGATCAAGAAGGGGAAAACTGTACTGAAGCATTGCCGCACTCATGGCTGTATCATCCGTAGCCGTCTGCCAGGCGGTTCCATCATAGTATTGCCATGTGGTTCCATTGTCCTGACTGATTTGATATCTGATGTCGGAATTGGGAGCGAAAACAGTCGGATCATAAAACTCTATATCACGCCATGATGTGAGATCCCAGGGAACTTCGAATTGGGCTGTTGTGACATTGCCGGGTCCGAAGTTGTAAAGTGATACGCTCCCGGTAATTTCCGAAGCAATGGATGGATCCGGATGGACAACGGGGCGGAAATCCTTAACGCTGAGGAGTTGACGCTCATCCAAAGTCACAGAATCCTCATACATAGCCCAAACGGGACCGCTGCAATTTAAAAAGTTACCTGCTGTAAGATTTGTCATGCGAGCAAGGCCAGCAAATAAAGGAGCATACGATGTGGTTGTAATTGTTTGTATTGCAGTTCCTTCCGCTGTAAGCTCTTCACAAATTGTAGAAGGATGCTTTGCGCTTATCATAGTGTATCGAGAGTTTGTAGGGATGCGAAACAGCGTAGCCATGAGATGCTCAGGATAAAATGCCACTGCTTCTCCACCGTCGCCGTCACCAAGGCTGAGAGCTCCGATGGGACCATCCGCAACGAGGCGCATGGCGCGTCCAACTGTGCCATTGGGCCCCCCCGCTTCAATTGTGGTATAATTACCCGCAGCAATTGCGTAAGTAGATGAAGTTCCGTCGGAAAAATAAGCAGTTACGCTGGTGTTGTCGTTTACAGCGGATACGACAGTTGAACCTGTGGAAGCACCCCATAATACATTTGATGCAGGAATCAGTGGATGGGCGTCGTTACCGGCATCCGTTGAATGGGCAATGACTACTGGAGCAGTGCTTTCGATCACATAACTTCCGGTGACATCCTGAGAAATTACCTGTGTTGAATCTGCTGTTATCATAAAAGAAGTTAGAACGGTGCCAGCGCTGGAAATTGTTACATCTGCACTTCCTGTTGGACAATGAACAGTGAAAATGTCCATATCACGGTAAGCTGGAAACGTAAACGTGGTTCCAGCCATGGAAAAAGGAACCACTGAGTCTGTACTGGCAGCAGTTGAAGCAGCAGAAAAAGGCCCGTTGGAGGAAATAATTCCCGAAGGAGTAAATGCCGTCTGAGAGGAAAAATCCGTAAATGAAAGGACAGTTCCATCACCGGTATCAATGGAAAGGGACGCGTCAAAAGGCCAGTAGATTACGTCACCATCTCCCCAGGGCCACATGGCGGTTGTGGTAACTGCCGGATACTTAAACACATTTGTCCAGTCACCGTATGTGTTTGCATCTTCGTTGCCGAAATATATATAAAATATCATATCGGTAACATACAGGGACGGAATGCGGATCCAGAAAGAACCGGACATTTCAATGAAGTTGTAATATTCCAGCCAGAAAGCAGTCACTATGTTTCCGTCGGAATCAAAAACCCTTATATCACGGCCGTTCCAGGTTGAATTATCAAAGAAAAAGGCCGGCATTGCAGAAAGATCAACTCGAACGGGGAAGTTTTCCTGGAAAGTCCCGGTGTTTTCTACATGAAGGGTATATCGGTAACTCCACCCCGGAGCATGCCATATTTCCTGCTGGCTCAAAAAAGCACTGAAATTGTCAATGGTTATGTTCTGGGTATGAGTATATTCACCGCTCTGACCGGGTTCAAGGGCTTGAAAATTAAACCAGGTTTCTCCCGTGACAGTAAGCAGAAAAGCAAAAATAAGACTGTTAATCATTTTTCAAACCTCAACCAACCGGGCCAGTACAGCCCTCTTCCGAAGAAGAATGGAGATTATTGTTTTCATTGCACTCGTTGTTTGTTCCGCCATCTGTGCAGGCGGGAAGAGTATTATCAACGCAAGCAGAGACGTCAAAAAGGGCTGGAGATCGTGGAGGATCAACCCAGGTGCACCGCAGGTTTTCACAATCTCCGGGCTCAAGAGTCATGGTGGTGGCTACGGGAGTTTCACAGGTTATTTCCGCCTGCGAAACGTTGTCGAGGAATGTAACGGGTACTCCACTTCCGGATCTCATGTCGCCGTCATTGCAGACTTCCACAAGAATATCGGCCCTTGCAGTACAAGCTGATTTGTCAAAACCGGTTATTTCAACACTCAGATCCGGGGCAGCAAAAACGTTGTAGTCCGGCATATTCTGCCTAAAATTATTGAATTGCAGCCAGTTGGGAGGAGTATCATAAGCTGGAAGTGTACCGTCTTCGTTTATATGTGTAACGTAGTATACATGCTGGTTCCAGATACGTCGGGTGGGAACCCATCGATCCGTTGAATCACCCCAGATTTCGATGCCGTGATTTGGACTTGATGCGTTTGTATTATTTTCGATGAAGACAATTTCCGCATTTCCGTCGTTGTCTACATCTGCAATTATCGGGTATTCAAGACGTGTGTGCGAAGTGTTAGGTTCTTCAAATAAAATTGTGCCGTCGCGCCCGCTGAAAATCCGGAAAAGGGTTTCGTCGTTATAAACGACTTCTGCGGAACCATCGCCGTCAAAGTCAAACACACTCGAACCCGTAACGCGGCTGGAACAATCATTGTTGGGAACGCTCCAGCGGATGCCGGGGCCTTCACATTCGGTATTCCCTGTGGGAATATTCAGACAGTCCGGAAGTGTGTCGCAGCAATCGAGATCAAAAACGACATAAAAATCTGCACCAGCTACACCGATTTCAGGTCTGCCGTCAGCGTCGAAATCTGCAACTGTTGGCGGTCCTCCTTCATTATAGGCGCAGTTGTCCCAGGGAATGGGAATGTGAGCAAACAGGTTTCCATCGTGGGTTAAGATCCACAAATCTCCTGACCTGACGATGACAACTTCTCCCCGGGGATCATCGTCGAAGTTACCAGCAGCAGCGTACCCGTCACAGGGGTAGGTGCTGGAATTACATGGACTTGAAGCAGAAGGATAATTGAAGGTCCACAAGAGCAGACCGTCAGCGCGATATACAGAGTTGCCGGCGATGACTTCTTTTCGCCCATCAAGGTCGAGATCAGCGGCAAAGCTCATGGGTCCCATGAATGCGTTGATTCCAATGCCACCAACTCCCTTCCATTTAAGTGAGCCATCAACTCCATTTAATACAATTCTACCGATGATGATTTCTGCTAAACCATCACCGTCGAGATCATCGATGCTGGGCTGAGCCGCGGTCATTAGATCAGTCATTTGAGGATAAATACTCTGCCACTTGACGTTGCCCTCGTTATCAAAAGCAACTGTACCAGCGTTTCCGCCGACTTGCCTGAGCATGGTGACGATATCAGGGATGCCGTCGCCGTCTATATCACCGATGGCGATGCCTGCGGAGTTGTCTAAAACTGGTGAATTGATACTGAAATGTTCTACTGCGCTACCGTCTTCAGAGCATTTTCCACTGATTACTCTAAGGATTCCCGGTGCGTTACAACAACCAGCATTGCGATCATAAGAAATGAACGCAATGTCAGGAATATCGCGGGTATCAACGATGCCGTCGCCGTTGTCATCCGTAAGGTTTGCAACGACGGGAGTCATTACGACGTCATCGGAAGTGGGCCACTGTGTAGGAGAATTCCATCGGCACTCCATTTGAGGCGAAAAAACCCCGGGAGGAGGAATATACCAGCAGTTTGCGATGCCACCATCCGGTTCCACTTCGCCACCATCGGGAGGTATAAATGCATCATTTACATCTCCATCAGATGCGTCCGCATCAGCGTCAGTCCCCGTATCCTTGACATCTTCAATGCCTGAATCATATGGGGTTTCTCCCCGGATGCATACATTCTGACCCGTATTGCAATAATAACCCGATGGACAGTCCATGATTGACTGACATGGAATTGACTCGGTTTTTGATTCACAGGCGAAGGACAGTAAAACAAGGATGAATATGATTTTTTTCATGGTATCACCGTTTCAGATACCTGTTATTTTACCATTATTTATTCTTTAGAAAAGAGATAGTTTTAACAAACTTGTCAGTTCATTGCGGGAGCAGGCATAGCAGCAGGGGCGGGCATGGCAGCCGGAGCGGGCATAGCAGCCGGAGCGGGCATAGCAGCCGGAGCGGGCATAGCAGCCGGAGCGGGCATAGCAGCCGGAGCGGGCATAGCAGCCGGAGCGGGCATAGCAG